>CAZNZI010000901.1:0-6693 GCA_964577475.1 uncultured Rhodospirillaceae bacterium | reverse complement strand
CTGGCCGAAGAGCCGCGAGATCGAATTCAGGCTCCACCATGGCGAAATCCTGGGTGTCGCCGGACTTGACGGCCAGGGGCAGAGCGATTTCGTCCGTATCATCGCGGGCGTGCAGAAGGCGCACAAGGCCGCCCTGATGGTCGCGAGTTCCCGGGGCGGTTTCGCGCCGATCAATAGCCTCGAGGACGCGGCCAGTCACGGAGTCTGGTACGTCTCCGGCGATCGCAAGCGCGAGGGCATTTTCGCCAATTTGAGCATCTTCGAAAATCTGCTGATGCCGCTCTATCGTTCGAAGTCACGCGGCGGCGGCTTGGAGATCATCGATTGGAGCACTCTGACCGGAGCATTCGACTGGGAGCGCGAGAAGCTTTCGGTCCGCATGGGCGACCGGACGGACAAGATCACGTCGCTCAGCGGCGGGAACCAGCAGAAAATCCTCATCGGGCGGGCCTTCGCGCTCAACCCCAATATCCTGATCCTGAACGATCCGGCGCGCGGCATCGATATCGGCGCGAAGACCGACCTCTATGCCCATCTCAAGGACTTCGCCGAGACCGGCAAGTCGGTCGTTTACATGTCGAGCGAGATCGAGGAACTGGTTGGCTTCTGCTCTCGTGTCCTGGTTTTCAGGAATGGCAGCATCTTCGAGGAATTGACGGGAGCGGCCATCACGCCACCGCGGATTCTCGCGGCCATGTTCGGCCAGACGGCCGCGGCCGTCGAACACGGTCACGAGTCCGAAGCGCGGGAAGGAGGTCCCGACGCCGTCGTCGAGGCCGGGCAGGCTTCGAATGGGGCGGCGGGCTGGGAGCAGGCGGCCGGTGCCAAGTTCGAGCGGAAGCTCGAAAAACCTTTCACGCTCAAATCGCCGGCCTTTGCCGATGGGGCATTCATTCCGGCGCGCTATGCCGAGGCCAATAAAGTGTCGCCGCCGCTCGAGTGGGACAACCCGCCGCAAGGAACGAGGAGCTTCGCGCTGGCCGTCACGGATCCGGACCTGCCGGAAAAATTCAATTTGCCGCGGGCGTTCGCACACTGGATGATCTTCAATATTCCGGGAAGTGCGCGCCGCCTTCCCGAAGGGGCGAGTCCGGGGGGAACGTTGCCGCAGGGAGCCGAGGAATTGGCGAGCGACTTCATGACATTCGGGATTCCGGGATACGGACCGGGATACGGCGGACCGTGGCCGCCGGATGCGGCTCATCGTTATGTCTTCAGCCTCTATGCGTTGAAAAGCGACAGGCTGTCGATTCCGGCGACCGCGGATTATGTCGAGTTCGTGCGCGCCGTTTTACCGGTCACGATCAGAACGGCGACACTGCAGGGCGTCTACGGCCCCGCAGGAAGTCCGTTGCCCGGCACCTGATCGAATGGGAACGACCGGCGACGGTACCGATCTCGGATGGAACAAGGGTAGATGACATCTTTTCCCGGCCGCTGACCGATGGGCAAAAAAGCCCCGATGAAGCGGCCGCAAGGTTAGAGGAGGGATTGCAGGAATGGCTGGGTATTCCACGTTGACCCAATTGGACACCGACTGGATCGTCAGCTGGGCCAAGAGGGTGAATGAAGACAAGGTGCTGAAGGTCATCGGACGCTTCTTCACCTCGAACTTTCTCATCGGCATCGATGACAAGGACTATTTCATCCAGGTCCGGAACGGCAAGATTGAGCTGGTGGCCGATGAACTGTCCGCCAACATGATGGGCTGGCAGTTCGCGCTGCGCGCACCTTCCGCCTCCTGGTCCAAGTTCGTCGAGCCGGTTCCGCCGCCCATGTACAACGACATCTGGGCCATGGCGCACCCGCTGCACGGCAAATTGAAGATCGAGGGAGACATCAAAGTCTTCTGGCAAAACCTGAGGGCGTTGACATGGATGCTGGCGATCATGCGGCCGTCCTGATCGGCTTCGCATCCATTGACGTGAACGCAAAAGAGGAGCCGCAGAAAAATGGCTAAGACAGATCCGATCGTCGGACGCTATGTGTACGTCCCCTATGCCGGTAAGGAATACCGGGTCTATTACGAGGAAAACGGCCAGGGCATTCCGCTTGTCTGCCTGCATACCGCGGGCACCGACAATCGCGAGTACCGGCATCAGCTGTGCGATACGGACATCACGAAGAACTTCCGTGTCATCGCCTTCGACATGCCGCGGCACGGCAAATCCATCCCGCCGAAGGGTTTCTATAAGGAGGAGGAGGAGTACACCCTCACCTCGAAATTCTATTCGGAGTTCGTGATGGCCTTCTGCGAGGCGCTCGACCTCAAGAAGCCGGTCATCATGGGCAGTTCGATGGGCGGCAATGTCTGTCTGCCGCTGGCGCTCAACTTCGAGAACGACCTGACCGCGCTGATCGCCATCGAGGCCTGCGACCACTCGCCCGGCTGGTGGATCGATCCGCTTCACCATCCCCATATCCATGGCGGCGAGATTTGCGCCACCTCGGTGTTCGGCCTGATGGCGCCGCAGAGCCCCGACGAATATCGCTGGGAGACCTGGTGGTACTACGCGCAGGGCGGCCCGGGCGTCTTCAAGGGCGACTTGTACTTCTACAGCGTCGACCACGATTTCCGCGATCTGTGCCGCAAGATCTCCGGCAAGGTGCCGATCTACATGCTCACAGGCGTCTACGACTTCGCCTGCACACCGGAAATGACCGAGCAGACGGCGGACAAGATCAGGAACGCCGAGGTGGTGATCATGAAAGGCATCGGCCATTTCCCGATGTGTGAAAACCCCGAGGTGTTCAAGAAGTACCTGATGCCGGTTCTCGACCGGCTGGTCGAGTTCGACAAGGATCGGCGCCCGTCTTCCAGCGCCCCCGCGCGCGGGGAATATCATCTGACCGGCGGCGAGACGTCCAGCCGTGGCTCGGGAAAGAGGTGGTGATCGGGATAGTGGTGGGCATCCGGAAGCAACGGCGGTGATTCCCGTGCGCAGGACCAATGGCGGGCTAGGTCACGGACCATGAGCGAAGCGAAGGCGGAATCTCCGGCGAGCTCGTTCAATACATACCTGCTCGTTCCGATTCTGCTGTTTTTCGCACTGCTGATCGCTGCCGTTTTGCGCAGCAAAGGACTGATCTCGAACTCGGGGATCGGCAGCGCCGAAATCGTGGTTGCTCCTCTGATTCTGGCCACCTATGCACTGATGTCGGGCGCCATCGCCGGGCGGGCCACCGTTGATTTGTCGATCGGTCCGCTGATCGGTTTCATCAACGTAACCTTCGTCCAGCTTTTCGCCGCCGATATCGTCTCCACGCCGATTGCCGCGTTCGTCTATGTGATCGCGGTCGGTATCGTCTATCAGTTGGTCCTCGGGCTGATCATCATCTATGTCCGCGTTCAGCCGATCATCGTCTCGCTCAGCGGTTTCCTCGCGCTATCGGGAATCAATCTCGTCATCCTCCCGCGGCCGGGCGGCAGTGCGCCCGATTGGATGTCGAACTGGGGCGCGGGCACATCGATCTTTTCGCCGATCCTGCTCATAGTCGCTTTGGCCACCGCGGGATGGCTCCTGTTTTCGACGACTGCGTTCTACGGCCATTTGCGGCTGATGGGATCGGACGAACGCGCCGCCTATACCAGCGGCGTCCGCATCACCATCGTTCGCCTCGGCGCCCATGTCATCGCCGGCATTTTCGCCGGTCTCGCAGCCCTGACCTATACCGCGCTGATCAGTTCGGGTGATCCGACCCAAGGCACGACCTATACCTTGATCGCGACCACGGCGCTGGTGTTGGGCGGCACAAGTCTGGCCGGCGGTCGCGGCAGCGTGATCGGGTCGCTGCTCGGCGCGCTGAATCTCTTCCTGATCGGCTATGTGCTGGCAACATTTCAATTCGGCGAAGTGCAGGGGTTCGTCACCGATCTTGCCTACGGCATCATCCTCGTCCTGTCGCTGCTGCTGACCGTGGGCCTGCCGCGCATCCAGGGATGGCTGCGGCATGTTTCGCCTTTTTTGATCTTCGTCATCCTCAGCCTGCTGTTTACCGGCGTCGCGCTTCACGCCACCTTCGACTACGAGGGGCTTGCGGGGCCCCCCGCGAAGACGGCGCCAGCCCAGAAGCCGGCCACGCCCGCCACACCCGCCGCGCCCGCCGTCACCGACAACGGTGCCTCGGAAGAATTCATCCTCGAAGAGGTGGAGGTCGCTCCGGTGGTGGTCGGGTCGGCGTTCTCGACAGGCATCGCCGAGTTGGCCTTCGTGCTGATCGCCGTGCTGGTGATTCTGCGCTTGCTGGTGTGTCAGGCTGGCAAGAGAAGGATGAGGCCGCTGATTTATGCCGGTCTCGCGTTGCTGATCGTGGTCGGCGCATGGTTGCTGATTGACGCGACCAGTGCTCAGTCGATGCCCCTTGAGGCCATTGGTTCGGGTCCGCCATGATCGAAAGCCCGATGGAATCCGCGACTTCCGCGCCGATCGTTCGGCCCCTCCGCTGGCTGGGGCTCATTCTCGCCGTGATCATTTCCGGCGTCGGAGCCGGTCTCGGATTCTGGCAGAAGATTCCAGCGCAGCAGGTGATTCTCTACACGGCGGCAACCTTCGCGCTCTTCGTCTGGATATGGAACGCCTACTTGATCAGGTGGGCGGTCGACGCCGCGCCGCGCGGTGCGGCCGCCGCCAGCCAGACCGCCGTCTCCGGCCGCGCCGCGATTCGCCGCTTCGTGGGACGCAATAAGGCGCTGCTCGCGGGTTTGCTGCTGATTGTGGTCGGTTTCGCCATCCTCTCAGCCGCGGTTTCGCAATTCGTCTCGGTCTTGAACCTGGTCACGGCGCTTGTCCTCGCGGCGGTGCTCGTGCTCTCCACTTTGGCCAGCCGGCTGTTCGTCGACAACCGGAGCGCCTTCATCGGCTTGATGGTGCTGCTGGCCCTGTTTGTCGTTGCCTCGCTGCACATCACAGGCTTCCTGTCGGGAGCCAACATCAAGTCGATGCTGGTCTTCGCCTCCTTTCTCGGATTGGCCAGTCTTGGCCAGACACTGGTCGCACTCCTGGGGGGGCTGGACCTTTCCATCCCGTTCATCGTCGGGTCGTCCAATGTCGGACTACTGTATCTTCTGAGTTTGGGCGTGCCATCGCCGATCGCGGTGATTGTCATCCTCGCGCTCGGCGGCGGGATCGGCTTCGTCAACGGCATTCTGACCTTCAGGCTTCAGGGTGCGGCGTTGATCCTGACCTTGGGCATCGGCTTCGCGATCTCCGGCGGGACCCAGATCCTGACCAGCATCGGTACGGCCTATGCGGGCAATGTGGTCGGCCATGTGCCCGACTGGCTGAAGAACCTGGCGGCGATGAATGGCAATACGTTCGGTCTGAAAGTTCCGCCGGTCATCTTCATCTGGATCGCCATTGCCGCGCTGATGATCTACGGGATGAAGAACACGGTTTATGGCCGCTACATGTATGCGCTCGGCGGCAATCGCATCTCGGCGAAGCGGCTGTCGATTTCCGAGCGGCGGTATTGGGTCGGCGCCTTCACGATCAGCGGCGTCGCCTCGGCGTTCACCGGATCCCTGCTTCTGGGGTGGAGCGGTGGCGGCTTCATCGGCGTCGGCGATCCGTATCTCTTCATGACCCTGGCTGCCGTCGTGATCGGCGGCACGTCACTGCTGGGCGGCAATGGCGGTTACGGCTTCACGGTGATCGGCGTCCTCGTCCTGCAAGTGCTGACTTCGTTTCTCGTCGGCGTCGGTCTCCGTTTCGAATGGCAGCAGTTCATCTATGGATTGCTGATCCTGCCGATGGTCGCGCTGTATGCCCGCTCTCCTCATATCCGCTCGCAGATATGAACGATGCCCAAGCTTGTGAATCATAATCTGTCAGGAGTGTCTTTCGGATGACCCCCAAGCTGATCGAAGCCGCCGACGTCGCGAGCGGTACGTTTCTCCTGAGCCTGGTCGGCATGGCGGCCACTGCTGTCCTGCTGATCATGGGCACGGCCTGGGTGTCGCGGAAGTGGAAGCTGCCCGTCGCCCTCGTCGGCATCATGGCCGTGGTCGCGGCCGTTCACTATTATTACGCCAGCCAAGTCTGGTTCGAATCCCAGAAGATGCCGATCATCTATCGGTACGTCGACTGGATGATCACCGTCCCGCTGCAGGTGGTCTCGCTCTATTTCTTCATCAGCACGATTGCCCATGTGGCGGTGGGGCTGTTCTGGCGCCTGCTGGTGGCATCGGTCGCCATGGTCCTGGCGCGCTATATGGGCGAATCGGGTCTGATGCATCCCACTTTGGGATTCCTGATCGGGCTGGTGCTCTGGCTCTACGTGCTGGGCGAGGTTTTCTTCGGCAAGCTGAGCGAGGTCAACACCGCGAGCGGCAACGAAGCCGTGCAGACCGGCTTCTTCTGGCTGCGGTTGATCGTCACTGTCGGATGGGCGCTGTACCCGCTCTGCTATTTCATCGTCCGGTTGGGAGGCGGGGTGGACGAGGCAAGCTTGAACCTCGTCTACAATCTCGCCGACTTCATTAATCAGATCGCATTCGGTTTGGCCATTCTGGCGACCGCGATGCGCGATTCGACGTCTTCGAGATGAGACTTTACGCCGTATTTGGGTTGGAAACGAAAGCCGTGCGTCGACGCGGCGGAGGCAGCGTGGGGAGGGCCGTTGACGGCGACGCTGCTCGATATAGTGAGGAGGGCTGAGGCATGAAAGGCGCAGACATTATCGCCATCATCATTT
>CAZNZI010000900.1:0-12322 GCA_964577475.1 uncultured Rhodospirillaceae bacterium | reverse complement strand
AAAAATTTCAATACGTCTTCTTCGAGCACCAGCCTACCGCCTCTTCTTCTCTATGAGCGGTCTCCCCGAAGCGAAGACTTCTGCGGTGCTGCGCCGGGCGAAGCGAAGCCTGTCACCGCGCGTATGAAACCGGAGCGTGATGTGCTCTGGCCGCTCAGGATCATTCTGTGATTTTCTGAATGGCACAGATGAACCGCGATCCCAAGCATCAACCGCTCCAACGGAACGATTTTGACGGATTTTGCATGCGGACATATTCTGTACAGATTGCCGCATCACCATATTTGATATTGTGTGACTAATAACGTTACCCTGCGCATGTGCGGCGGACTTCAATGCCGCCGCAATCGCGGATCACGGTAAGCGCCGTTTCTTCGCCTGGCTCGGAGCATGCGATGGCCGATCTGTTCGAGAATCCGATGGGACTGATGGGATTCGAGTTCGTCGAATTCGCGTCTCCCGTGCCGAACGTGCTGGAGCCCATGTTCGAGAAGCTGGGCTTCACGCTGGTCGCCAAGCATCGCTCGAAGGATGTGGTGCTCTATCGCCAGGGCGACATCAACTTCATCGTCGACCGCGAGCCGCACAGCGCCGCCGGCTATTTCGCCGCCGAGCACGGACCCGCGGCTTGCGGGCTCGGCTTCCGCGTCAGAGATTCGCACAAGGCCTACAAGCTGGCACTCGAGCGCGGTGGCCAGCCGCTCGAGATGCCGACCGGGCCGATGGAACTGCGCCTGCCCGCCGTGAAGGGCATCGGCGGTGCGCCGCTTTATCTGATCGACCGGTTCGAGGATGGAAAATCGATCTACGACATCGATTTCGAATTCATCGAAGGCGTCGAGCGGCGGCCCCGTGGTCATGGACTCGATGTGATCGATCACCTGACCCACAACGTCTATCGCGGGCGCATGGCTCATTGGGCGAAATTCTACGAACGCCTCTTCAATTTCCGCGAGTTGCGCTATTTCGACATCAAGGGCGAATACACCGGCCTCACCTCGAAGGCGATGACGGCGCCCGACGGCAAGATCCGCATCCCGCTCAACGAGGAGTCGGCCCGGGGCTCGGGCCAGATCGAAGAGTATCTGATGGCCTTCAACGGCGAAGGCATCCAGCACATCGCGCTCGCCTGCTCCGATTTGATCGGCTGCGTCGACCGCCTGGCACAGGCCGGCGTGCCGCTGATGAAGGCGCCGCCCGCCGCCTATTACAAGATGCTCGACACCCGCATCCCCGGCCATGGCGAAGACCCGAAGGCCTTGCAGGCGCGCGGCATCCTGGTGGACGGCGCGGTGAAGGACGGATCGCGGCGCCTGTTGCTTCAGATTTTCTCGGCGACCGTCTTCGGCCCGGTCTTCTTCGAATTCATCCAGCGCAAGGGCGACGAGGGATTCGGTGAAGGCAACTTCAAGGCCCTGTTCGAATCGATGGAGCGCGACCAGATCGAGCGCGGTGCGCTGAAGGTGGATTGAGATGCAAAGCACCGAAAAGGCGAAGCATGGCTATGCCGCCGGCGACGCGGGACGGCCCGAGCGCGCCGACTGGACCATCGACCAGCACTGGGAGCGCTACACCGCCGCGGAACACGGGGTGTGGAAAACGCTGTTCGAGCGCCAGCGCAAACTGCTGATCGGCCGGGCCTGCGACGATTTCATCAGCGGCATGGACAATCTGCCGATCGGCGCCGAGGCGATTCCCGATTTCCGCCGCCTCTCCGACATCCTGATGAAGCGGACAGGCTGGCAAGTGGTGGCCGTACCCGGCCTGGTGCCGGCCGAAGTCTTCTTCGAGCATCTGGCCAACCGCCGCTTCCCCGCTGGGCAGTTCATCCGCAAGCCCGAGGAACTCGACTATCTCGAAGAGCCCGATGTCTTCCACGACGTCTTCGGTCATGTGCCGATGCTGATGCATCCGGTGTTTGCCGACTATATCCAGGCCTATGGCCAAGGCGGGCTGCGCGCGCAGAAGCTGGGCATGCTCGACCAGTTGGGCCGCGTCTATTGGTACACGGTCGAGTTCGGCCTGGTGCGGCAGAAAGAGGGCTTGCGCCTTTACGGCGCGGGCATCGCCTCATCGGCGCAAGAGAGCGTGTTCTCCCTCGAAGACGCCTCGCCCAACCGGCTGCGCTTCGATCTCGACCGCGTGATGCGCACCAAGGTGCGGATCGACGATCTCCAGGAAACCTATTTCGTGATTTCCGATCTCGACGAACTGCTCAGCCTCGCCCGCATCGATTTCGCACCGGTCTATGACCGCGTGAAGGGCCTGCCCGATTACGAACCCGGCGCCGTGCTACCGACCGATACGATCATCACGCAGGGCACGAGCGATTACGCACGGGGGCGGCGCTAGGCGCTCGTCTCCGCGAACGCACGCACCACCCAGTCGATGAAGACGCGCACGCGCGGCGAGAGCTGGCGGTTGTGCGGGTAGAGCAGCGAGACCGGTGTCGGGGTCGGCCGGTTGTCAGGCAGCACTTCCACCAGCGTACCTTCGGCGAGATCGCCTTCGAGGTGATAGCGCGGTGCCTGCATCAGCCCGAGGCCGAGCCGCGCGGCGGCCACCAGACTCTCGGCCGCATTGACCGACACGGTGGCCGGCAGCATCGCCGTGCGCACTTTGCCGTTCTCGGTGAATTCGAGCGGCAGCACTCCACCCGTCGCCGATGAGCGGAAGCCGACCACGCGATGGCCGTCGAGCGCGTCGACACTCCCGGGCATGCCATGGCGTGCAAGATATGAAGGCGCGGCGCAGGTGATCTCGTCGAGCAGCGCGACGCGCCGCGCGATCATCTGCGTGTCCTGGAGATCGCCGACGCGCAGCACCGCGTCGATCCCTTCGCGCACCAGATCGACCAGCCGGTCGCCTTCGCTGAGATAGAGTTCGATCTCGGGATAGTCGGCCAGGAACTCCGGCAGGCGCGGCAGGACGAAGTGACGCGCCAGCGTGCCATGCACGTCGATGCGCAGCAGCCCCTTCGGCTTCACCCCCGCGAACGCGCCCTCGGCATCTTCGAGATCGGCGATCAGGGCGAGGCAGCGGCGGTGATAGGCCTCGCCGTCCAAGGTCGGGCGCACCTGCCGCGTCGTGCGCTGGAGCAGGCGCACGCCCAGCCGCGCTTCGAGCCCCTGTACTGCTTCGGTCACCGTCGAGCGCGGCAGGCCGAGATCCTCGGCCGCCTGGGTGAAGCTGCGCCGCTCCACCACCCGCGTGAACACCCGCATCGCCTCGAATCGGTCCATCGCCTTTATTCGTAAATCACGAACAATGATGTCAATTTATGCCCGATTATCCAGAACCGAGAAAGGGCCATTCTCCTCCTCGTAACGCGCGGGCCACCCGGTCCGCCTTCCGATGGAGAAGAAAATGACTCAACAGATCAATAAGGTAGCAATCGTGACCGGCGCCTCGCGGGGCATTGGTGCGGCGATCGCCGAGCGGCTGGCCCGGGACGGGTTCACGGTCGTCATCAACTACGCCGGCAATGCGGCCCTGGCCGAGGCGCTGGCGGCCAAGATCGAGGCGGCTGGCGGTCATGCGCTGACGGCCCAGGCCGATGTCAGCGATGCCGCCGCCGTGCGCCGCATGTTCGACGCGGCCGAGACCGCGTTTGGCGGCGTCGACGTCCTGGTCAACAACGCGGGCGTGATGGCGCTCTCGCCGCTCGCCAATACCACCGACGCCGATTTCGACAAGCTGATCGCGATCAACCTGAAGGGCACCTTCAACACGATGCGCGAGGCGGCCAAGCGGCTGCGCAGCGGCGGGCGCGTGATCAACTTCTCGACCAGCGTGATCGGCCTGCGCCTGGAAACCTATGGCGTCTATTCCGCCACCAAGGCTGCCGTCGAAGCGCTGACCGCCGTGATGTCGCGCGAGATGCGCGGCCGCAACGTGACCGTCAACGCGATCGCGCCCGGCCCGACGGCGACCGACCTGTTCCTCGACGGCAAGTCGCCGGAATTGATCGAGCGCATGGCGAAGATGAACCCGCTCGAACGGCTCGGTACGCCGGACGATATCGCGGCCGCCGTGTCGATGCTCGCCGGCCCCGATGGTGCCTGGATCAACGGCCAGACCCTGCGTGTCAACGGCGGCCTCAACTGAACCACCCGAACCGTGAAAGGAATCATGTCATGACCCAGATCATCCCCCAGATCATCGTCGTCACCGGCGCGTCGAGCGGCTTCGGCGCGCTGACCGCCCGGGCCCTCGCCCAGTCCGGCCACACCGTCTATGCCGGCATGCGCGAGACGAAGGGCCGCAACGCCGCGCAGGTCGAAGCCGTTGCCCAATACGCCGCCGACCACAAGGTCGATCTCCGCAGCGTCGAACTCGACGTGTCCTCGACCGAGTCCGTCGAGGCCGGCATCGCCGCGATCATCGCCGCGCACGGACGGCTCGACGTGATCGTCCACAACGCGGGCCACATGTCCTTCGGCCCCGCCGAGGCGTTCACGCCCGAGCAGTTCGCGCAGCTCTATGACGTGAACGTACTCAGCACCCAGCGCGTCAACCGCGCCGCCCTGCCGCAGTTGAGGAAGCAGGGCCGTGGCCTGGTCGTCTGGGTCTCGTCGAGCAGCGCACGGGGCGGCACGCCGCCTTATCTGTCACCCTATTTCGCGGCCAAGGCGGCGATGGATGCGCTGGCGGTCAGCTATGCCGGCGAGTTGACCCGGTGGGGAATCGAGACCTCGATCATCGTCCCGGGCGCTTTCACCAAGGGCACGAATCACTTCGCCCATTCGGGAAAGCCGGCCGATGCGGCGCGTGCCGCCGCCTACGACAACGGCCCTTACGCCAACCTGCCCGAGCAGGCGCTGAAAGGCCTGACGGCGCTCGAACCCGCCGATGCCGACGCCAAGGATGTGGCCGACGCGATCGCAAAGGTGGTCGATACACCCTTCGGCAAGCGGCCCTTCCGCGTGCATATCGATCCGTCCGAGGATGGCGCCGAGATCGTCAACGGCGTGGCCGACCGCGTGCGCGCCGAACTTCTGCGCCGGATCGGACTTGAGGATATCTTGAAGGTGCGGGTGAAGGGTTGAGGCTGGGTGCGGCGCTTCCGTGATCGCGGAAGCGTCGCGCCTATCGTTTTTCCCGCCGGTTGTAGTCAAGCTCGTCGGGGCTGAGCTGGAAACCGATATAGAGCTCGCGGTTCGGCATATCCTTCACGAAGTCCGCCACCGGCAGTTTCACTTCGACCTCGTTGTCGGTGATCTGCACGTGATCGGCGGGCGGGGCGAAGGCGAACCGGACGCCGAGGACCTGCTTGGCCTCGGGCTTCGGGAAGAAGGCCGGGACCGCCACATAGTAATCCACATGGGCATCGTTGCCCGCCGCAGCGGGGCCATGCGTGAAGGTCATCGACACCTGGAGCGTGACGGTCAGCGTCTTGCTGTCCTTATCGTATTTGCACGACCCGTTGTAGCCGGTGATCTCGCCCTGCAAGGCCACGTCGGTCACGTCGCGGCCGGGACCGGGGCGGAAGCGGGTGAACTTGGCAGTCTCGGCTAGGATGTTCACTTCGGGACAGGGCGGCGGCTCTTTTTTCTTGCTGAAAACCGAGCACCCGGCCAGAGCCAGCGGGATCGCAGCCACGATCAGGGCGCGGCGCAGGCCGCTGGGAAAAAATGCCATCATGTCAGGGGCTTCGGTCAACCTTTAACGGGAGCGTCAATTCTGCTATTGCTGCCGACAGTACTGGACCGCCCGGGGCCGCACAAGCGGCGCCATCGGCGGTTTGCCCCGCGAACGCCGCGCTCCTATCTCTATAATACCGCCCCAACCCGGCCGCCATTTGGACCGACCATGACCAAACCAACGCTGACCATCCTCCTCGCCCAGCCGCGCGGCTTTTGCGCGGGCGTGGAGCGCGCGATCAATATCGTCGAGGCGGCGCTGCAACGGCACGGGCGTCCGGTTTATGTGCGCCACGAGATCGTGCACAACCGCTTCGTGGTCGAATCGCTAGAAGCCAAGGGTGCGGTGTTCGTTGACGAACTCGACGACGTGCCCGAGGGCCGGCCGGTCGTCTTCTCCGCGCATGGCGTGCCGAAATCGGTGACCGAGGACGCGCGCAGCCGGAACATGTATTACCTCGATGCCACCTGCCCGCTGGTGTCCAAGGTCCATCACGAGGCGCAGCATCATGCGCGCAACGACCGGCAGATCATCCTGATCGGGCACGAGGGCCATCCCGAAGTCGTCGGCACCATGGGCCAGGTCGAGGAAGGCCGCGTCCTCCTGGTCGAGAATGTCGAGCAGGCGGAAACGGTCGCGCCCGCCGATACCGACAAGCTGGCCTATATCACCCAGACCACGCTGTCGGTCGACGACGCGATCGCCATCACGACGGTTCTGCGCCGCCGCTTCCCCCGGATCATGGGTCCGAAGAACGAAGATATCTGCTACGCCACCACCAACCGTCAGAATTCGGTCAAGGCGATTGCCTCGAAATGCGACGCGGTGCTGGTGGTGGGCGCGCACAATTCGTCCAACTCGCGGCGCCTGGTCGAAGTGGCGCTGTCCGCCGGCTGCCCGCGCGCGGCATTGATCAACCGCGTGACGGAACTCGACTGGAAGACGCTCGAGGGTGTCGCCCGGCTCGGCCTGACAGCCGGCGCATCGGCGCCGGAAGTCCTGGTGCAGGAGGTGATCGACGCCTGCAAGGAGCGGTTCGACGTCACGGTCGACCTGGTGACGGTGACCGAGGAAACGGTCGTCTTCAATCTGCCCGCGTCCCTGGTGGATGCCTGACGTGACCCTCTGAGATGGCGGTCTATACGGAAGTCGACGACGGCGAGCTCGAAGCCTTCGTTGCCGAATACGACATCGGCGCGGTCGTCAGCTGCAAGGGCATCGCCGAGGGCGTCGAGAACTCCAACTATCTGCTGCAGACCGATACGGGCAATTACATCCTGACGCTCTATGAAAAGCGCGTCAGCCCCGACGACCTCCCCTTCTTCATCAACCTGATGGAACATCTGTCGCGGCGCGGCCTGCGGTGCCCGACGCCGGTCCACGGCAAGGATGGCCGCGCGCTGCGCCAGTTGTGCGGACGGCCGGCCGCCATCATCACCTTCCTGCAAGGCCTGTGGCCGCGGCGCATCCTGCCGCAGCATTGCAGTGCCGTCGGCCGGGCGCTGGCCGATCTGCATCGCGCCGGTTCCGATTTCAAGATGACCCGCGTCAATGCACTGGGTGCTCCGGCCTGGCGGCCGCTGTTCGCCAGCGCGGCGGCCGGCGCCGACGAGGTGAAGCCCGGACTGCGCGCCCATCTCGAGGACGAACTCAACGGACTGGCGACCCATTGGCCGCGCGGCCTGCCGAGCGGCGTGATCCATGCCGATCTGTTTCCCGACAACGTCTTCTTCCAGGGCGACGAGGTCTCGGGGTTGATCGACTTCTATTTCGCCTGCACCGACTTCCTGGCTTATGACCTGGCGGTCTGTCTCAACGCCTGGTGTTTCGAGACCGACAGCAGCTTCAACGTGACCAAGGCGCGGCTGATGGTGGCGGCCTATAGCGGCGTACGCCCGCTGTCCGAAGCCGAGTTCGCCGCACTGCCGATGCTGGCGCGGGGTGCGGCGATGCGGTTCCTGCTGACGCGGCTGTACGACTGGCTCAACACACCTGCGGGCGCCTTGGTCAAGCGCAAGGACCCGCTCGAATACGATCGCAAGCTGCGCTTCTTCGCCACCTGCCGCGACCCCGCCGATCTCGGCCTCGCCTTCGCCGATGCGGGTGGTCCGGCGTGACCGCCGACAAAAGCGAAACCGTCGAGCTGTTCACCGATGGCGCCTGTTCCGGGAACCCCGGACCGGGCGGCTGGGGTGTGCTGATGCGCTGGCAGGGCAACGAAAAGGAAATGTCGGGCGGCGAGCGGGCGACCACCAACAACCGCATGGAATTGCGCGCGGTGATCGAAGGCCTCAACGCCCTGACGCGATCGATGACGGTCGCGGTCTATACCGACAGCCAGTATGTGCAGAAGGGCATCACCGAATGGGTGCCCAACTGGAAGCGCCGCGGTTGGAAGACCGCCGACAAGAAGCCGGTGAAGAACGACGACCTGTGGAAGATGCTGGAACAAGCCGCGTCGCGTCATAAGGTGAGCTGGCACTGGGTACGCGGACACGATGGGCATGCCGAGAACGAGCGCGCCGACGGGCTGGCCCGCCGGGGGATCAGGGAACTGGCTTAACCTTGTCGGAACCCCCATAAGCTGTCCGTGGTGGGACCCATAAGCAACAGGGTTTCCATAAATAACTGAAATTGCGAGAAAAATACGACTTTCCGTAAATTGGCAGCTTATGGGTTTTATCCACACCTAATTGAAAACAATAGTAAAAATAGCCCGCTATGACGGAGCCTTTATGGGTTCACTCGTTAGTAAAGGTCAACGGACCTCAAGCGGGATCTCCGCGATGCGTGGCCGAAGCAGCATCGGTCCATACACCACGACGAAGCCACCGAAAGCGGTGACCCATAGGAAAGCGGCCACGACATAGAGACTGGCGCTCCAAGTGGGAAGAAAGGCGGCCGCGACCCTGGTCAGAGCGGCACAGGTGATGAAACTGTAGATAAACACAGTGGGGCGGTCTGCGACTAGGTCTCGCCCTGAGTGGCCGCGCGTTGCTCGCGTCATCATGGCCATGATCATTGTCCCGATTGCGCCGGCTGTCAGCGCATGGATGGCGGCGGTGAGAGGGACCGCAGGGAGGAGAAGTGCCAAGCCGAGCAGCGCTGACCCGGCCGCGAGCCAGCCATAACCCAGATGCAATATGAGCAGCAGCGGCTCGGCAGCCGTAAGTTCACCATGCCACCGCGCAAGTCGCCAGACATGCAGTACGGCACCGACTAGCAACACCGCGCCGAGAGGGCGGGCATCGGGAAAGATTGCCCAACCGAGCATGCCCGCATGCAGAACGCCGAGAGCGAGACGGTCGAGACGATCATGCCCAGCGGGCAACTCCGCGCTGCTGTGCTTGAGTAGCCAGTTGCGCGTGAAACTGGGAATGATGCGACCGCCAACCACCGAGATCAGAACCAAGGTGGCGAAGAGGCCCAGCCGCCAGCCGAGGCCCGCCGGAATGGCGATACCATCCGCTTCGAGATGCATCAGCAGATTGGCTGCGCCGAGGACGGCGATCGGCGCCAACATTGTCAAGTTTCGCCAGTTGCGGCCGGCAACGAGTTCGCGCGCGGCGACCATGGCGAGGATCACGGGGAAAGCGGGATCGATGGCGGTGGATAGCCAAGCGGGGAGCAATGCGGAGATCAGACACGCTGCTCGGCCGGCCAGCCACAACATGGCCAGACCGGCCAGCGGTGCGCCGCTGATAGGTAGGCGCTGCGTCCAGTTCGGAATGGCAGTGAGAAGGAAGCCTGCGACCGCCGCCATGACGAAGCCAAACAACATCTCGTGCGCGTGCCAACTCAGCGGATCGAAGCGGCTAGGAAGAGCAAAGCCGAACGTCAGCATAGCGACCCACAGCGCGAGCGCGGCCGCCGACCACAGACCGGCGGCGAGGACGAACGGACGGAAGCCCTGTGAGAGGATTGCGGGCACCCTGCGCGACGCGGTGTTGCCTGCCATTGCGACCATCGTCATGAACCCTATTCCAGTCGGCGTCGCCCGCTGACGAGGGCCGCACCGCGGCCCAGTCGTCCAACTTCTGATGCGGCTCAACTATCCTCGCCAATCGCCAATTCGTGTCGTTGATCTCGATCAATGACATGCATAGTCCACGGGTGGCACAGGGAGTGCCGCCTTGAGCGGGCGATCCTTGACCTAAATCAACCTGCACATTGACGCTGCCTCGTAGCCTCTGCCGATCCTGAGCGTCCAAGGAGAGCTTTGGGTGTTCTCATTCTGGACTGAATATTGTTCCGCCCATCCGTGGATTCCCGATGCGCTCCGCGCCTTAGGCCTGTCCGGCACGATGCCGATGCTGGCGGTCGCCGGATTGCTGGGCGGTATAACTCATTGTGCGGGCATGTGCGGTCCATTCGTGCTGGCGCAGACGGGCGGACCGGTCACGGGACTCAGCGAAGGCCGTCGCTTGGTTCGCGCCTTCCTGCTACCCTACCACCTCGGACGCTTCACGACCTATGTTGGACTCGGAGCTTTAGCCGGCGGTTCGGTTGGATTGATCGTTTCATCGAGCGGCTGGCGTTGGTTGCCTTCAACCATTCTCGTCCTCGCAGCCCTCGCGTTTCTGGTGTATGGCGCTGACGGAATTCTGCGGCGCTTTGGGCTCCGCATTCCCAACTTCAACAATCCGTTTACAGGCCTCATCGTCAGAACTGCCGCCCCGTTTCTGGCGCAGCCGAAGGGATGGCACGGTTATCTTCTTGGCGTTGCGCTCGGCTTCCTACCCTGCGGGTTGCTGTGGGGGGCGCTCGGCGTGGCTGCAGGTAGCAATAGTCCGCTCGTCGGCGCCGCAAACATGGCGGCCTTCACTATCGGGACCATGCCGAGCCTGATTGCTGTCGGCTATGTCGGGTCCTTCTTCCGCAGGCACGCCGCGAAATTCGCGCAAGCCGTCGGCATACCCCTGATGCTCGGCAACGCACTCGCCTTGGGCTATCTGGGCCTTCACGCCCTGGTCTGAAGTTAGACGACGAGATCCTTGTAGCAATGCCAGCTCGCGTAGGCCACAAGCGGCAGTGTAATCGCTAGGCCGACATAGAACAGTAGCAATCCGACCACCGTTGCCACCGCGATGATCGTCGCCCACAACGCCATCGGTCGCGCATTGGTGCGGACCGCGACGAAGCTGGTAGCCATAGCCGTCACGAAGCCAACGTCCCGATCGAGAAGCATCGGGATCGATACCGCCGAGATCGCGAAAACACCTGCGGCGATGACACCGCCGATCAGCGAACCCATGATCAGGAACGTAAGGCCCGTCAAAGAATCAACGAGCATATCCGGTAGGCCATCAAGCGCCGGCGCTCCACCGGTAAAGAATATGGGGAAGAGCAGCAATGCGATGCGCACCCAGATCAGGTGGATCAGCAATAGGACGAATCCGATCGCCGCGATCTGGCCGGCATTCCGCTGCCAGGCATAAAGCGCATCGTTGAAACGCGGCATTTCGCCCTGCGCCAATCGGCGGCTGACCTCGTAAAGCCCAACCGCCAATGCCGGCGCCACCAATGCAAAACCCGCGGTTATAGGCAGCAAAAGATAGAGCCGGTCGATCGCATAGAGGCAGAGCGCAGCGGCCAGGCCGATTGCGACGAAAATGCCCCCATAAACTAGTCCGATCGATGGAGCACGCACAAAGTCGTTCCATCCCATAGTCAGCCAGACCCATGGTCTATCTAAAGCGACCTGGCGGACTGCCGGTGCTGGTGATGGAAAAACCGAAATCGTCTCTGACAACGTGCCCTCCCAGTCAACGAACCGTCTTGTCCAGAAATTCACCAATTGTTTCCCAACCCCCGCTTGCATTCCTTGATCCAGATCAATGCCGGTTGGACTGCGTGCCCGATGCTAGGAGGTGACCGGATATGTGGCCGCCGTAGCTCGTTCGCGGCTGGAGGTAGGAGAGATGACAGAAGTCGCCGCAATCGAGAAATTCGCGCCTCCGCAGCCCGCGGCGGTGAAGCCGTACGCCGAGGACGCAGTCCGGGCGTTTATGCTGGTGACCGTCTTCTGGGGCGTCGCAGCGTTCTTGGTTGGCGTCTACATCGCGTTCGAACTCGCGTTTCCGGAGCTCAACATCGAGCCCTGGTTCAACTGGGCGCGGTTACGCCCGCTCCACACCTCGGCCGGCATTTTCGCATTTGGCGGCAATGCCCTGATCGGGACATCGCTCTATGTCGTCCAGCGGACGTGCCGCGCACGGCTGTTCGGCGGCGAACCGCTCGCCTGGTTCCTGTTTTGGGGATACCAGCTCTTCATCGTTCTTGCCGCCTCCGGCTATCTGCTTGGCATCACCAAGGGCCGCGAATACGCCGAACCGGAATGGAATACGGACCTCTGGCTGACGCTGGTGTGGGTTCTTTATTTCGTCGCCTTCTTCGGCACGATCGTCAAGCGCAAGGAACCGCACATCTACGTCGCCAACTGGTTCTATCTCGCATTCATCATCACGATCGCGATGTTGCATATCATCAACAACCTGACCTTGCCGGTCTCCTGGTTCGGTTCGAAGAGCTATTCGCTTTTCTCGGGCGTGCAGGATGCAATGGTGCAGTGGTGGTACGGCCATAACGCGGTCGGCTTTTTCTTGACGGCGGCGTTCCTCGGCATGATGTACTACTTCATTCCCAAGCGCGCCGAACGGCCGATCTACTCCTACCGCCT
>CAZNZI010000899.1:0-2344 GCA_964577475.1 uncultured Rhodospirillaceae bacterium | reverse complement strand
GGTGATCGTTTTCGTCACCAGTCATCTGAATACCGAGCTTGGTACCGGCATATTTCTTCGGGTCGTAACCGGCCGCATAAGCGGGCGCCACCGAATTGATCAGCCCACCGACCACCGTGCCCGACAGGCCGAGCGCCGTGGCGCCTTGCAATACATGGCGACGGCTAAAACCGGTTTTCGTTTCATCGTTACTCATCGTCCCCTCCCGCTTTCATCGTTGCGCCGACCCTTGCTGCCGGCCTTCCAGTCGCTCGAAACACTCACCTGCCCGCATAGCGGGCGACCAACTCCGCATTCGGTTCGTAGCGATAACACCGTGACGTCAGGCCGCCATCGACGGCCAGCGATTGACCCGAGACGAACGAAGCCTCCGAGGACAGCAGCCATGCCGTGGCGGCGGCGATCTCCTCAGGCTGGCCGATCCGTTCGAGCGGATGGATAATCGACATCTCGCGCTCGGCCACCTTGGGATCGGGGCTCATGGCGATGACCTCTTTCACCAGCGGCGTCGCGATCGCGCCGGGCGCGACGGCATTGGCGCGGATGCCGACAGGGCCATACTCGACAGCGACATAGCGCGTCAGCGCATCGATGCCGGCCTTGGCCACGTCATAAGCCGCCCACATGGTAAAAGCCGCGCGGCCATGCACCGACGAGATGTTGACGATGGCGCCCGCGCGCTTTTGCGCGACCCAGGCGGTGATCACCTCGGAGCAGCCCCAGTAGTAGGACATCAGGTTGACGGCGAAGAGCCGCTCAACCTCGGCCTGATTCGGTTCATGGAGATTGCCGGCCAGCGCGAGGCCCGCATTGTTGACCCAGCCATTGATGGGCGCGAGCTCCTCAGCGCGGACCCGTGCAGCCTTTAGCACGGCGCGGTCGGCGCAATCGCCGACCACCACGTCATGCCCCTTGCCCAGTGCGGCCCGGGTTTCGTCGGCGGCTTTGCGATTGATCTCGATGCCGACGGTGTTCCAACCGTCGGCGGCCAGGCGGCCGATGATGGCGCGGCCGATGCCGCTGCCGCAGCCGGTGACGACGACACTGCCGAACGTCATCCGTGCCATCCCTTCACTGAGATGACTGGCCTGACCGCAACTGCATGCAGCCGCTCAACCATGCCGGTCTTGCGTCCCCTCCCCAAAAAGGTCCTGCGGCGCTTCGAATCGCCATCTTCTGTTGAGGTCAGGCTACTCCCCGCTTTCGAAATGAGTCAAGGGAGCTAGCACCGTGTTGACCTATTATGCCATAGTGGCGTTGGAATGAGGAGAGAGACCCAACCCAGTCGAGACCTCCGAGCGGACCGCGCCCCTTGATCGGGCTGCGATCGGCAACGGATAGTGGCGCGGTTTGAGCCTCATGGGATTCGAGCCAGGAATGAAACCGAGCGAACCGATTCGCCGCCGAAAACTCTACGAAGAAGTGGTGGTGCGACTTGAATCGCTGATCCACGACGGTGAGTTGCAGCCCGGCGATCCCTTGCCGTCGGAACGCGAGTTGATGCTGCACTTCGGCGTCGGACGGCCGGCGATCCGTGAAGCTCTGTTCGCCCTGCATCGCATGGGTCTGGTGATCGTCGCCAATGGCGAACGTCCGCGTGTCTCGAGTCCGACGCCGAAGACTCTGCTGGGTGAGTTGGCCGGTGCGGCACGCCTGATGCTGGCCAAGCCCGAAGGCATCCAACACTTCCAACAGGCACGCGCCCTGTTCGAATGTGCATTGGCCGAAGACGCCGCGCGCCAAGCCACGGATGCCGACATCGCCGCGCTGGAGAAAGCGCTGGCTGCCAACGCTGCTGCGATCGGCGACGACGACAATTTCATGCGGACCGACGTGGCCTTCCACTTCGCCATCGCGACGATTCCGAAGAACCCCATCTATGTGGCTTTGCATGAGGCCATCGTCGAGTGGCTGGTGGATCAGCGCAGCGTGTCGCTGCGCCGTCCCGGAACCGATCTGCTTGCCTACGAGTCGCACCGCCGCGTGTTCGAAGGCATTCGCGCCCATGACGTGGCGGCAACCGGTGCCGCGATGCGCGGTCATCTCGGCGAGATCGCCGACCGCTATTGGAAGGTCAAGGAGACGGGAGAGTGACACGACTGGTCGTGCTGGTTGAGTTCCGCGTCAAACCCGAGGCTCAACGCGACTTCCACCGGCTGATGATGGACAACGCCGCCGCATCTCTCGAGCGCGAGCCGGGTTGCCATCAGTTCGATGTGCTTGTCAACGATGGCGCGACCGATGGGCGGTATGTCCTCTACGAGATCTACGAAGACGCGGCCGCCTTCCAGGCCCATCTCGCCTCGGATCACTACAAGAGCTTCGATAAGGCCGTGACGCCGAT
>CAZNZI010000898.1:0-11113 GCA_964577475.1 uncultured Rhodospirillaceae bacterium | reverse complement strand
GGAAGATGCGCTCCGTATCGTCGGCGCATTGAATGCGATATTCGATGGCAAAGGATTCGTTCTCGCCCAGCGTGGCGACCCGCGAAAGGACGCGCGGCCGGTCTTCCGGATGAATGCAGGACCGCCAAAGTTCGCCATCGTTGAAGAAATTGGCGGCCTTGAATCCGATCGCCTCGCTCAGAGCCGAGCCGATGCGGCGCGGGCCGGTGAATTCGGATTGTTCATCGAGGCGGTACAGGACGATCGGCGTGGTATCGACCAGAAAGGACTCGTGCTCGGACAACCGCCAGGCGCGACGCGCTGTTTTCGTCGCAGCGCTCAGAACATCCGGCGATTTTTCCGTGCCCACCCTGCCTCCTCCGGCTTGCGTAGCAACCTCCGGCACCCTCATCGACCGATCAAGCATGCCGGACCTCATAGCGTCCGGACTCGAAATATCGAAATGCAATGTTCAACTCTTCAGCCCGTTCACGTCGACAATCTCACGCAGTTCGAATCCGTTATGGAACTTGCGGGAGTGCGGATGCGCGAATGCGAACATATCCGGCATCTTGGTGGCGCCTATCGGGCACCATAATCCATATGGCCCCACTAGCCCTCAATCGGGGAAACCCCTAGGCCGGTGCGGGGAAACCCCCAATCTATCCGAGCTTTGGCGGCAGGACGGTTTTTGCTTGCGGCTAAGTCTTCAGTGTGGCGACCGCGGCGAGTGCGGGGACCAGCTTTCCCTCCAGGGCGGCCACCAGGTCAGTAACACTGTCCAATTTCCCCTGACGGAGCGTCTGCTCAAGGGTGCCTGCCACGGCGGCCACGGCATCGGCGCCCAATGTGGCGGCGGCCGATTTCAGGGTATGGGCTGCCCGTTCTGCCTCCTTTGTCTTCCCTTCATCGAGCAATCGGCGGATTTCGGGGACCGTATTCTCGAATTCCTCGCCGAAGCTGAGGAACAGCCGGCGCAACATGGGGCGCTTGCCGTTGACGCGGACCAACGCCGCCGTGATGTCGAAGGGCGGCAGCGATACCGGGAGGTCGGGGGGCGGTGCGGCCGAAGGCGCCGATTTCGGTACCTCGGTGGCTGCGGCCGCGGGCGGGGCGGCCTGGGCCACCGCATCACGTTTGATCCAGCGCGCCAAAGCCTCGATCAGGCGGCGCGGTTCGATCGGCTTGGCCACGTGATCGTTCATGCCGGCATCGAGACATTTCTGACGCTCCTCTGCCATGGCATTGGCGGTGAGCGCGATGATGGGAAGCGCGGCGGAACCGAACCGCGCACGGATCGCGACAGACGCCTCCAACCCGTCCATCACCGGCATCTGGACGTCCATCAGAACGGCATCATAATGCGCGCCCGGCGCGAAGACCTTGTCGATGGCGACACGCCCGTTCTCGGCGAGATCGACGACGATGCCGGCGCCCAGCAAGGTCTCCTCGCCCACCTGGCGATTGATATCGTTGTCGTCCACCAAAAGCACGCGCGCGCCGCGAACCAATTCGTAATCGGCCTCGATCGCTTTCTTGCGCTCCGGCAACGGCGTGCGCACGACGGGGCTCAGCGCCGTCGAGATCGTGTCGAGCAGGGTCGAGGCGCTGATCGGCTTGGCGAGGAAGGCGTCGATCTTGGCGTCCTGCGCCTGATCCATCAGGTCGTCGCGGCCATAGGCCGTCATCAGCACCACCGCCGGCGCCTTTTCGATGCCGGCTTCGGTCAGTATGGCCCGGGCGGTCGCCACGCCGTCGAGCTCGGGCATGCGCCAATCGATCACCATCAGGTCGTAAGGCCGGCGCAGGGCGATCTTGCGCCGCATCTCGTTCAGCCCTTCGGGGCCGGAGGCGACCGTGTCCACCGCCATGCCCCACTGGGTCAACATCGTCTCGATGATGGTGCGCGCCATGGCGCTGTCGTCGATCACCAGAGCCCGCAGCCCGGCGAAGGCCGAGACCACCAGGCGGCCGAAATCTTCGGCTTTCGCCGAGACGCCCAGCCGCAGCTTGAAGCGGAACGTCGTTCCCCGGCCGGGGGTGCTTTCGGCCGCGATCATGCCGCCCATCATCTCGACCAGTTGCCGGCTGATGGTGAGGCCGAGCCCCGTGCCGCCGAATTTCCGCGTGGTGGAACTGTCGGCCTGCGTGAAAGGCTGGAACAGGCGCGACAGCACCTCCGCATCCATGCCGATACCCGTGTCGGAGACCGAGAATGCCAAGTCGACCCAGCTGCCCGTGCGCGCGACGATTCGCGCTTCGACAACCACTTCGCCTTTCTGCGTGAACTTGATCGCGTTGCTGACCAGGTTGTGGAGCACCTGGCCCAGGCGTAACGAATCGCCGACCAGGATCGTCGGCAGTTCGGGATCGACGGAGAACAGAAGCTCGAGCCCCTTGTCGGCGGCGCGCAACGCCGACACGGTGCTGATGCTGTCGAGCACGGTGCGCAGATCGAAGTCGCTGTTTTCCAGCCGCAGTTTGCCGGCCTCGATCTTCGAGAAATCGAGACTGTCATTGATGACGCCCAGCAGCGCCATCGCCGAAGACTTGATCTTGACCAGATAGTCTTGTTGCTTGGCGGTAAGCTCGGTCTTCAGCGCCAGGTCGGAAAGGCCGATCACCGCGTTCATCGGCGTGCGGATCTCGTGGCTCATGTTGGCGAGGAAACTCGACTTGGCCAGGGTTGCGGCCTCGGCGCGGGCCCGCGCCTCGACGATCTGCTTGCGGGCCGTGATGTCTTGATTCGTGGTGACCACCAGATACGGCTTGCCGGTGTCGTCGCGGAAATATTCCGTCACGCGATAAATCCAGCGTTCCGTTCCATCCGGCCTGACGATCCTGAATTCGTACGGCTCGATCGGCTCGCACCGCCGCATCCGCGCCGCGACCTCGCGGGTGAAGGCGTGGTCTTCGGGCGGGATCACGGTGAGCAGCGAATCCACGGTCGGCGGCATGGTCGCGGGGTCCAGGCCGAGCATATGGTAGATGTGCTCGGACCATGTCACTTTGCCGGTCTTCAGATCGAGCTCGGCGCTGGCCAATTGGCCGACGGCTTGCGCGCGGTCCAGGACTTCCCGGTTAAGCTCCAGATCGGCTTCGAGTTGCTTGCGCTCGGTGATGTCTTCGGCAAAGGCCACGAGGAACAGGGGTTCACCCGAATCATCGGATACCGGCACCTTCTTGACCTGAATGATGCGCTTGCCTTTGTTGCGGGTCGTCACCGTTTCGGACGGAATGAACAGCATCTGCCCCGATCGCAGAATTTCCCGGTCGGCCGCCGCAAAAGCATCGGCCTGTTCCTTGGGTACGATATCGTGGTCGGTCTTGCCGATCGCGTCGACGCGGCTGATCCCGATCAGTTCCTCGCTGGCACGATTCCATAAGACGTAGCGCAGGTCCTTCGCGTCCTTGACGACAAGGGTGCCCGGCAGGTTGTCGATCACCGTGTCGAGGAACTTCTTGGTGCGCTTCAGTTCTTCCTCGGCCAGTTTGCGTTCGGTGATGTCCTGGAACGTGCTCACGATCGACGTCGCGCCACCACCGGCATCGCGCACGGTTTCGGTGACGCGGTGGAGCCACCGGTACTCGCCATCGGCGCGCCGGACGCGCAGATCGAAAGGTTCGATATCCTCGCCGTGGCGCATCCGCTCGACGATTGCCATGGCGTGAGCGCGCCCCTCCGGTGGCAGGACGCTGAAATAGGTTTCGGGCCCCGGCGGTGTCGTCGCCGGATCGAGGCCAAGCAGGCGATAGAATTCCTCAGACCAATGGAACCGCCCCGTCTTCAGGTCGAATTCCGTGCTGCCCACCAGCGCGATCCGCTGCGCGCGCGCCAGATGTTCCTGCGACCGCAGGATCTGCTGTTCCGACGCTTCGACCTTTCCTTCCAGGCGGCGCGCGTATTCGTCGGCCATGTCCTTGGCGGCATCGGTCACCCTCAGCGATTCGACGACCCGTCCATAGAGTTTCGTGGTTCCGATCAGCAGGATGACCAAGACGAAGTTCGATGCGAAAAAGCCGAAGGCACGGCCGACATAGAAGCCGAGGTCGAAGCGGCCGACATTGAACACCGAACTCAGCGCGCCGTCGCAAATCCAGGCGGCCATCACGACCATCAGCCAGAGATCCAGGACCGTGTGCGGCTTGCGCCGCCACAGCACGCCCAACGCGATGATGCTGAACACCCACGTGGCCTCGAAGCCGATCAGTGATTGGACCGATTTCATATTTCCGATCATCACCGGCGGCAGCAGTTCGTGCCCCCAGGTCGTCAGCAGAGTCGCGGCAAAGACGAGTGCGATGACGATCGCGACGCATTTCAATATCGCCGTATGCCCGTTGGCCAGAAGCCGTTCGGGGCGGCGGCCGTCGCTTTTGAGGAAGGCATAGGCAATGACCGCCAGCGGGAAGCTGGCGTGCCAGAACATATAAAGCCATGCCGTGGTCTGCGAGCCCGCCCCCATCAACCCGGTCGGCGAGAATGCGCCGGGGAAGCTCAGCAGATGGGGGATTTGCATCAGGCCGGTGTAGAGATAGGCGCCGGCCAAAATCAGCAATGCGCGGCTGCGCAACATCGCCAACTGGCCGAAAAGCAGGATCGCCGTGATGAAATCGCTGACGGCCAGCGCCGATTCGTAGATCGGTATGAAAGCGGGTACCGGACCGAGGGGAATGGGTGCGAAGGGCGCGAGCGCGATGCCGCACAGGATCGAGGCGGCGACCAGGATCAGCACCAGCCGCCGTTCGCGCTTGTCCGGGGACAGCTTTGAAAGGAAAACGTCCTGTTCCACCAATCCCCTTTCGCGGTGAAACCGCGTGAACCAGAATTATGCCCAATCGTTCCAAACGATCAAGCAATCGCCTACAGCCGGCATAGGGATCAAAAAGTGCGCTTTCACCGGCGTATAGGCTGATAAGCGGCGGGCCGCGACCGGTCTGCCCGGCCATGCTATCGTGGCGAAAACCGGGTCGTACAAACGGGGAAACGCATGGTCACCAGCTTTGCCGAGGCGCGGGAGTTTTTGCTCAAATACCGCACCGATTACGCCACTGCCTACCGGGACTACCGCGCCCCGGAACTGACCCATTTCAACTGGGCGCTGGATCATTTCGACAAGCTGGCCGCGGGCAACAACGCCACCGCGCTCTGGATCGCCGACGAGGCGGGCGAGGTAAAGGTCTCCTTCGCCGATCTTTCGGTGCGCTCCAACCGGCTGGCCAACCACTGGCGCGGCCTGGGCGTGAAACGCGGCGACCGCGTGTTGCTGATGCTCGGCAATATCGTGCCGTTGTGGGAAATCATGCTGGCGGCGATCAAGCTGGGCGCCGTCGTGATCCCGGCCACCACGCAGCTGACCGAAGACGACATCGCCGATCGCGTTTCACGTGGCGCGATCAAGCACGTGGTCACCACCGGCGACCTGGCGCCCAAGCTCGCCAAGCATGGCGAGGGTCTGACCAGGATCGCCATCGGCACCGTGCCCGCCGGCTGGCTGCGCTACGAGGACTACGTGTCGGCCTCGCCCGACTTCAAGCCCGACGCGCCGACTCCGGCCACCGATCCGCTGTTGCTCTATTTCACCTCGGGCACCACGGCGCGGCCGAAACTGGTGCTGCACAGCCACCAAAGCTATCCGGTCGGCCATCTTTCGACGATGTACTGGCTCGGCTTGCAGCCGGGCGATGTGCATCTCAACATCTCGTCGCCCGGCTGGGCCAAGCACGCCTGGAGCTGCTTCTTCGCGCCCTGGAATGCGGGTGCGACCGTGTTCATCTTCAACCAGCCGCGTTTTGCCGCAAAGCCACTGCTCGACGCGATCGCCCGGGCCAAGGTGACGACGCTCTGCGCGCCGCCGACCGTGTGGCGCATGTTCGTGCAGGAAGATCTGGCGTCATGGAAGATGAGCTTCCGTGAGTTGATCGGCGCTGGCGAACCGCTCAATCCCGAGATCATCGAGCGCGTGAAAACTGCCTGGGGCCTCACGATTCGCGACGGTTACGGCCAGACCGAGACCACGGCGCAGATCGGCAACAGCCCGGGCCAAATGGTGAAGCCGGGCTCGATGGGCCGGCCGCTGCCCGGTTACAAGATCGCCTTGCTCGATGCTGACGAACAACCGGCGGAAGAGGGGCAGATCGCGATCGTCTTCGAGCCGCGGCCGATCGGTCTGATGCAGGGCTATCAGGGCGCGGGCGGCGTGGCCGATCCGATCCAGGGTTCGATCTATCTGACCGGCGACGTGGCCTCGCGCGACGCCGACGGCTACCTCACCTTCGTCGGCCGCGCCGACGATGTGTTCAAGGCATCGGACTATCGCATCAGCCCGTTCGAACTGGAAAGCGTGCTGATCGAGCATCCGGCGGTGACCGAAGCGGCCGTTGTGCCGTCACCCGATCCCATACGCATGGCGGTGCCGAAGGCCTTTCTTGCGTTGCGCGCCGGTCATCAGGCCGATCGCGCCACGGCGCTTTCGATCTTCCAGCATCTCAAGGCGCACCTCGCGCCCTACAAGCGCGTGCGGCGGCTGCAATTCGCCGACCTGCCCAAGACGATCTCGGGCAAAATCCGCCGCGTCGAGTTGCGCGGCAATGAGAACAAGCTGCGCGACGGCGGTACGTCCCGCGCCAATCTCGAATTCTGGGAAGAGGACTTCCCCGAACTGCGTTAGAACGCCAGACGATAGACGCGGCAGGCCGTATCCTTGAACAGGGCGGCTTTTTCGTCGGCGGAAGAGCCGGCGGCGATGCGCTTGTAGCCGTTCCACACGACCGGATAGTTGGCGACACGCTTGTCGACCGGGAAATTGCTTTCAAACATGCAGCGTTTCGCACCGAACAGTTCGATCACGGTTTCGAAATAGGGCTTCCACGCCTTGGCCATCTCTTCCGAGGTGGCCGGCTTGGCGCGGCTGGCGGGATCGAGGCCGAAGGCGAACAGGTGCATGCCCAGCCCGCCCAGCTTCACGTTCACATTGGGACGGCGGGCCAGTTCCGCCATGTTGCGTTTCCAATCGGCGAAAACGGCCTCTGCCTTGCCGGCGTAGACGCCCACGCCGAGCGGCGCGCCGATATGGTCGAGGACGATCGTTGTGTCAGGGAAGGCTGTGGCGAGATCGGCCAGTTCCGGCACCTGCGGATGGAACAGCCATGCGTCGAAGCTCAGCCCGTATTTCGCCAGCCGTGTGAAACCGGCGCGGAACTTGGAGTCGAGCAGCAGGCCGCGCGGGCAATCGACCGCCGAGCCTTTGATCGAAGAATCGGCGTCCCAGACCGAGCGCGTGCGGACGCCCCGGAAGCGCGCCGGTGCCGCATGAATATGCGCTTCCAACACGGGATCGACCCGTGCGCCCAGGAACAAATCGGCCGAGCTGACGATGCCGGCAGCGATACGCGAGGGCCCGTACTGGCCGCTCGCGCTCTGCGCGGCGATGCCGTTGACGAACTCGGTCTCGCCCACCGGGGCAAAGGCGGGATCGGCGTCGACATTGAACATCGCGTCGCACTGGACGAAGACCGAAGCGCGGATGTTGTGGCCGGTGGCGATGTCGGCGCCGAATTCGGCACGCATATAGACGCCGCCGCGATCCCAGAGATGATGGTGCGGATCGACGATCGGCAGATCGGGCTCGAGTGCCGGCTCGGTGTATTGCGCCAGCCACTCTTCATCGACGCCGAACAGCGACTTTTGCCGCTGCACGATGCTGCTGTGATCAGCCATCTGCGGTTCCCATCACGAAAGGTAACATTGTTCGGCGATGCGCGCCTCGGTCAGGTCGTCGCCGGTCAGTTCGCGCAAGATCTGACCGTGACGGAAGACCAGGACACGGTGGCAGAGGCGCGCCAGTTCCTCATATTCCGCTGAAGCGATCAGCACCGCGGTACCGGCAGCGGCCACATCGGCGATGATCTTGAGAATCTGCTTGCGCGAACCGATATCGACGCCCTGGGTCGGTTCGTGCAGCAGCAGGACGGCGGGGTGAGTCTGCAGCCACTTACCCAGCAGCGCCTTCTGCTGGTTGCCACCGCTGAGCGTCGCGAGCAGCCGATCGGGATGGGGCGGGCGCACATCGAACATGTCGAGCACCTGCTGCACCGCCGTCCGTTCGGCGCCATGATCCAGCTTGCCGTTGCTCATGAAGCGGTTGCCGCTGGTCATCGACACGTTCTCGATCAGGGTCGCCTTCGGCACGCCGCTTTGGCGCTGCCGGTCGGCGGGCAGCAAGGCCATACGGGCCGCGAAGGCCGTGCGCGGCGACAGATCGGTGATCGTATTGTCGTTGACCGAGACCGTTCCGCCGGTCGGCGTCTGTGCACCGAACATCAGATAGGGGATTTCGTCATGGCCCATGCCGAGCAGGCCAGTCAGACCGACGATCTCGCCCGCATGGACATCGAAGGTCACGCCGCGCGCCATCTTGCCCGAGACATTGCTGGCGCCCAGCACGCGCTTGCCTTTGGTGACGGCCTTGGCCGGATAGAGCGTCTCAAGCTCGCGGCCCAGCATGGCGGTGACCAGCTTGTGCTCGTCGGTCTTTTGGGTCTCGACCGTCTCGATCAATTGGCCGTCGCGCAGGATCGAGACGCGGTCGGCGATGCCCATGATCTCGTCCAGCCGGTGGCTGACGAAGATCACCGATGAACCGCGCCGCGTGATCTCGCGCACCACCTCGAACATATGCAGCACCGAGGGGCGCGGCAGGAAGGCGGTCGGTTCGTCGAGGATCAGCACCTCGCCACGTTCGTGATCCATCTCCTGGACCGCGCGCGCGAAGCCGATCAACGCCCGTTCGGCGGCCGGCACATCGCGCAACGGCGTATCGGGATCGATATTGAGATTGATGTCGGCCAAGAGCGCCTTGGCCGCGCGCCGTTCGGCGCCCCAGCGCAAGCGGCCATAGCCGGTCGTCTGGTAACGGCCGACGCGCAGGTTCTCCAGTACCGTCATGGTGCGGACGACGCCGACGTCTTGATGAAGGAAGCGCAGGCCGTGCTTGTCGGCCTCACCCGGTTTGATCGGCAGGGGCACCGGCTCGCCCCGCATCAACACCTGGCCGGAATCCGGCACGTGATAGCCGGAGAGAATCTTGATCAGCGTCGATTTGCCCGAGCCGTTCTGCCCGATCAACGCATGGACTTCGCCGCGCTTGATGGCGAGATGAACCGACGACAGAACCCGAATGCCGGCGAAACTCTTCGACAGGTCGCGAAGCTCCAGCAATGCGGCGGTTCCATCTGACATCGGTCGGTTCGATCTCCCATCAACGCGACGGTCTGGAAGCTTACTTCAGGTTCCAGAGCTTCTTGTACTGCGCCACATAATCGCCGCCGAACAGCTCGTTTTCGTCGTTCGACACGCCCGTCAGGTTTTCCTTGGTGAACAGGCGCAGCGGAATATTTTCATCGACGGCGGCCATACCGAGCATGCCGCGCGAGACTTCGTCGAGCGCCGCCCAGCCCAGCCACACTTCCGGCTCGCCCACATCGGCGATCTGGACATTGCCCTGGCGGATCCAGTCGAGGTTGCCCGGCACCGCGTCGGAGCCGATCACTTCGACCGGGTTCTTGAAGTTGGCTTCCTTGATGGCCGGCACGACATAGATCGCCTGGGCGTCATAGGTCGGCAGGACCATGTTGATGCTCGGGTCGCGGCGCAACAGGGTCTGGGTCATCTGGCCCAGCTTCACGCCGAGATTGGCCACCTGCGTGTCCTGCACGGTCACCTTGCAGGCCGGGCAGAGGGTCGAGAATTCCTTCTGCATGCCTTCAACGCGCGAGACTTCGCCTGGGAATTCGTTGTCGCCCAGGATCAGCACATTGGCCTTGCCGCCGGTCTTGGCGATGGCGTAGTCGGCCTGGAGCTGGCCCGAGTGATAGAACGAGATGCTGACATGCGAGAAGGTGCCCGGCACCAGGGCAGCCGTCTTGTCCGCGGTCACCGCGTCGACGACGGGGATTTTCGCCTTCAGCGCGTCGCCCATCGGGCCTTTCATCAGTTCGGGCGAAGCGCCCACCGTGACGATGCCGTCGGCCTTTTGCGACACGGCCTGGGCGAGTGCCCGGTTCCACTCGGTCACCTGGCCCTTGCCGTCGACCAGGGTGGTCGTGATGCCGGCCTGCTTGGCGGCGTCTTCGACACCATGCGCAATGGTGGCGACGAACGGCACCGCCATCAGCGACGTGATGATGTAGATGTGCTTGCCCTTGAGCTTGTTGATGTCGAAGCCTTCACCGGGCGCGGCGAAGGTCGGCTTCACCATTTCCTTCTCTGCGGCCGCCTTGGCATCGGCCACGCCGTCGGCCATCGCCGCCGGCACCTGCACCGTGATCAGAGCAACGCCCAGCGCGACCGCCGCACCGGCCGTGGTCAGACGGCGCCATTTGTTCGAAATATCCATATCCCTCTCCCTCCTGCTAGAAAATGTTGAACCCCACACGAAACTCTGTTTGCTCACGCCGCCTGATCGCGCGCGACGAAACGCGCGAAGGTGACCGCGATCAAAAGCGCGATGCCGTTGAACATCTCCTGTACCCAGGACGACGTACCCATCAGCTCCAGCCCCGTCACGCCGGTCACCAGAAGATAGAGCGCGACGACCGTCCCCCAGGCGTTGAAACGGCCCGGCTTGATGGTGGTTGCGCCCAGGAAGGCGGCGGCATAGGAGGGCAGCAGGAAGCTCGGCCCGACCGATGGATCGGCCGCGCCCAATTGTCCCGCGGTGATGATGCCCGCGGCCGCGCTGATCGCGCCCGAGGCGATGAAGGCGCCGAAGCGCAACCGGTCGACGCGCAGGCCCACCAAACGAGCGGCCTCGCGCCCTTCGCCGACGAAGAAGAGATAGCGGCCGAGCGGCGTGTGCTCGTAGATGTACCAGAGCACGATCGCCAGCAGGAACGCGATATAGACCGGCACCGGCAGGCCGAAGATCTGGTATTGCACGAAGGCCGAGAGCGCGGGGGCGACACTGTTGAGGATCTGCCCGCCCGACACGGCCAGCGTCACGCCGATCAGCACCGTCGACGTGCCCAGCGTGCCGATGAAGGCATTGATGCCGATGCGCACGACGAAGAGGCCGTTCAGCATGCCGGTGATCACGCCGACCAGAATCGTAGCGATCACCACGACCCAGAGCGG
>CAZNZI010000897.1:0-3367 GCA_964577475.1 uncultured Rhodospirillaceae bacterium | reverse complement strand
GCCATCACCAGTTCGACCGTGTCCAAGCTGTCAGCGCCCAAATCGTCGATGAAGCTGGCGGTCTCGGTGACCTTGGACTCCTCGACGCCCAGGTGCTCGACGACAATCTTTTTGACTCGTTCGGCAACATCAGACATCGCGTAACCCCTCAGTGATTTCTGTTTTCAATAGAGGAACTTAGGACAGGTGGACGGTCGAGGCCGTGCCTATATGCCCAGAATGGATGCCGTCTCGTAGCATAGTTTCTAAGCCTTGACCAGTATGGGCAAAAACACAATCAGATCATAGCCATGCCGCCGTTAACGTGCAGCGTTTGACCCGTCACGTATGCAGCTTCGGCGCTGGCCAGATAGACCGTCGCGGAGGCGATTTCGGCAGCTTCGCCCATGCGTCCGATCGGGATGGCGCCCAGGAGGCGTTCCTTCTGTTCGGCGGCCAGAACATCGGTCATGGCTGAGACGATGAAGCCCGGGGCGACGCTGTTTACGGTGATGCCGCGCGAGGCGACTTCCTGGGCCAGCGCCTTGCTCATGCCGATCAGGCCGGCCTTCGCGGCGGCGTAGTTGGCTTGGCCAGGGTTGCCGGTCACGCCGACGATCGAGGTGATGTTGATGATGCGGCCCCAACGGCGCTTCATCATCCCGCGCAGCGACGCGCGGCAGAGGCGGAAGGCGGCCGAGAGATCGACATCGATGACCTTCTGCCAATCCTCGTCCTTCATGCGCATGGCGAGGCCGTCTTTGGTCAGGCCGGCGTTGTTGACCAGGATGTCGACCTGACCCATCGCCGTTTCGGCCGCGCCGATCAGACCATCGACCGCCGCCGGATCGGAAAGATCGCAGGGCACGACGAAGGCCCGGTCGCCGAGTGTGCCGGCCAGCGCATCGAGCGCGTCCTTGCGCGTGCCGGACAAGGCGACCTTCGCGCCCTGAGCGTGAAGTGCGGTGGCGATGGCGCCGCCGATGGCGCCCGAAGCGCCGGTGACCAATGCGGCTTTGCCGGTGAGATCGAACATGGCGATGCCTCAGCTCTTGAGAAAGGCTTCGATATCGGCGGGCAGGCCGACCGAGGTGGCGGCGATTTCCTTATCGATGCGTTTGGCGAGTCCGGCGAGCACTTTGCCCGCGCCGAACTCGGCCAGCTTGTCGACGCCGCGGTTCTTCATGCCGATCACCGACTCGCGCCAGCGCACGGTGCCGGTGACTTGTTCGACCAGCAGGCCGCGGATCTCGATCGGATCGGCGACGGGCTCAGCCGTCACGTTCGCGATCACCGGCACCACCGGCGCCTTGAGATCGACTTCGCGAAGCGCCGTCGCCATCGCATCGGCGGCCGGCTGCATCAGCGCGCAATGGAAGGGCGCGGACACGGGCAACATGATCGAGCGTTTGAAGCCGCGTTCGGCGGCGATCGCGATCGCCTTCTCGACGGCGGTTTTGTGCCCGCTGATCACCACCTGGCCCGGCGCGTTGTCGTTGGCGGCGGCGCAGACGCGCTTCTCGCCGGTCGTTTCGTCGGTACCCGAGGCTTCGGACGCGATATCGCGGGCCTGATCGATCTCGATGCCAAGCAGGGCGGCCATGGCACCGACGCCGACCGGCACGGCCTTCTGCATCGCCTGGCCACGCAGTTTCAACAGCCGCGCCGTATCGGCCACGGTCAAACTACCGGCCGCGCACAGCGCCGAATATTCGCCCAGCGAGTGGCCGGCGACGAAGGCCGCGCGTTCGCCGAGCTTCCATCCGGCTTCGGCTTCCAGCGTGCGAAGGACGGCCATGGAGACGGACATCAGGGCAGGCTGGGCATTCTCGGTGAGGGTCAGGTCGCCTTCGGGGCCTTCCCACATCAGCCGGGTCAAATTCTGGCGCAGCGCCTCGTCGACTTCCTCGAACAGCAACCGCGCCGCGGGGAAGGCCTGGGCGAGCTCACGGCCCATCCCGACGGCCTGCGATCCTTGCCCTGGAAATACAATGGCTAGTGACATTCGTTCCCCGCGACCCGCGAAAGGTTGTAGAAATAGCGAAGGCCGCGCCGGAGTCAAGCGGGGCCGGGCGGCTTGCGTCATATAGTAATTGCCTTCATCCTGCCGCCGCACACCCCTCCGCCCGGATACCGCCGGGAGACCAAGGAGATGCGTCATTGATCCCACGCTATAGCCGGCCCGAAATGGTCCATGTCTGGGCGCCGGAAACCCGTTTCCGCATCTGGTTCGAGATCGAGGCCCATGCCTGTGATGCCCAGGCCAAGCTCGGCGTGATCCCAGAGGACGCCGCCACGGCGATCTGGGCGAAGGGTGACCGTCCCTATACCCGCGACCGTGTCGCGCGGATCGATGAGATCGAGAAGACGACGCGGCATGACGTGATCGCCTTCACCACCGAACTCGCCGAGCAGGTCGGGCCCGAGGCGCGCTTCGTCCATCTCGGCATGACGTCGTCCGACGTGCTCGACACCTGCCTTGCGGTGCAGCTGACGCGCGCGGCCGATCTGCTGCTGGCTGATATCGAGGCGCTGTTGAAAGCGCTCGAGCGTCGCGCCTTTGAGACCAAGGAACTGGTCGTCATGGGCCGCAGCCACGGCATCCATGCCGAGCCCGTGACGATGGGATTGAAGTTCGCCGGCTTCCATGCCGAGTTCCAACGCAATCGCGACCGCCTGGTGGCGGCGCGCAAGGACATCGCCACCTGCGCCATCTCGGGCGCGATGGGCACGTTTGCCCATATCAGCCCTGATGTCGAAAAATACGTGGCCGAGAAGCTGGGCCTCTCGCCCGAACCGCTCTCGACCCAGGTGATTCCCCGAGATCGCCATGCGCAATTCTTCGCGACCTTGGCGGTGATCGCGAGCTCGATCGAGCGCGCCGCGGTCGAGTTTCGCCATTTGCAGCGCACCGAAGTGGGCGAGGCGGAGGAGTATTTCTCGCCGGGGCAAAAGGGCAGTTCGGCCATGCCCCATAAGCGCAATCCGGTGCTCTCGGAGAACCTGACCGGTCTCGCGCGCATGATCCGTGCCTATGCCATCCCGGCGCTGGAAGACGTGGCGCTGTGGCATGAGCGCGATATCAGCCACTCCTCGGTCGAGCGCATGATCGGGCCCGACGCGACGGTGACGCTCGACTTCGCGCTCTATCGCCTGACCGATCTGATCGAGCGGCTGGTGATCCATCCCGACGCGATCAAGCGCAACATGGAGCGGCTGGGCGGGCTGATCTTCAGTGGCCAAGTGCTGGTGGAGCTGGCACAACTCGGCATGAGCCGTGAAGACGCCTATGCCGCCGTGCAGCGCAACGCGATGGCTGCATGGCAGGGCAAGGGCGATTTTGCCACGCTGCTGAAGCGCGACAAGGCGGTGTCGGCGCGCTTGAAAA
>CAZNZI010000896.1:0-2792 GCA_964577475.1 uncultured Rhodospirillaceae bacterium | reverse complement strand
TAGAGCGCGGCGAGGATCAGCACGGCAACGGCGGCGATGATGACGAGGCGCGTGCGGGATTTGGTCACGGTCTTCCTTGCCATGGAATCGGCGCTCGTTTATAGCGAATCGAAACGGTGGCAGGAATGCAAGACGGGTTCTGGGTCTTTGCCTATGGTTCGCTGATGTGGCGGCCCGGCTTTCCGGTGGCCGAGACCCGTCCGGCCACCGTCTATGGTTATCATCGCGCCTTGTGCATCTGGTCCGAGCATTATCGCGGCACGCCCAAGCGGCGGGGCCTGGTGCTGGGGCTCGACCGCGGCGGCTCCTGCCAGGGCCTGGCGCTGCGCGTGGCCAAGACCCGCGTGAAGGCGGTCACGGCCTATCTGCTCGACCGCGAATTGATGGGCGACGATGTCTATCACCCGCTCACCTTGAATGCGCGGCTGGGCGACGGGCGGCGCGTGCCGGTCTGGGCCTTCGTGGCCAACCGCGCCAACCGTTACTACACGGGCAAGCTGGGCTTCGAGCAGACGGCGAACATCATCCGGACGGCCAAGGGCCGGAACGGCACCAACCACGACTATCTCGCCAACACCGTCAGCCATATCGACGCGATGGGCCTGGCCGACGCCAATCTGCGCCACCTGCTGAAGGCGGTGGAGCGCTGAGGGCCTAAGGCTCGCGCCGGTCCGTGTCCGCCTCGGGCGCCGGCTTCTTCTCGTCCTTCTTCATGTCGCCGACATCGTCCTTGGGCGCTTGTCCCGCCGTGGACGACACGGCCGCGGCCGCATGCTGGGCCAGTTCGTAGGGGCCGACATTATGCGGGATGACGATGCCCAACTCGTCGAAGCGCTTTTTCAGGCGGCGGAAATATTCGCGGCCCACCGGCACCTGGCGGCCGGGCATGGTGCGGATCTGGCCGCTGACGATGACGGCCAGGTCGGAGAAGCGGTCGATGCCGAAAATGTCGACCGGCGCGCCGAGTTCCGGCCCCCAGACCGGGTCCTTGCGCAAATCTTCGCCCACCTCGCGCATCACGCCCATCGCCTGGTCGGCATCCTGTTTGTAGGAGACGCCGATGGTGAAGGGGAAGTTGGCGAAGCCCCTGCTTTGATTGACCACGGTGGTGATGCTGCTGAAGGGGAGCGTGCGCAGCTCGCCCGTTCCGCTCCTCAGGCGCACGGTGCGGATGGTCATGCCTTCCACCACGCCCGCATGTTCGCCGATCGAGACCGTGTCGCCGATCGCCAGCGTATCCTCGAACAGGATGAAGGCGCCAGTGATCACGTCCTGCACCAGTTTCTGCGACCCGAAGCCGATCGCCACGCCGACCACGCCGGCACCGGCGATCAGGGGCGCCACCTCGACGCCCAATTGGCTGAGCACGATCAGCGCCACCACCAGCACGAGGACGAAGGTCAGCGCATTGCGCAACAGCGGCAGCAGGGTGCGGGCGCGGGCGCTGCGTGCGACCTGGCGGCCGGTCGAGTCGGTGCGCGCCAGATAGCGCTCGATCGCACCGTTGACCGCCTCCCATACCATCACCGCCACGACGACGACGATGACGATAGTTGAGGCGGCCGAGACGATGCGATGGCCGATGTCGCTGTCCAGCCATCCCCAGGTATCGGCGCCCCAGGAGGCGAGAATGCCCAACAGCGCCAGCAGCGCGATCACGATGCGGATCGCGTTGCGGGAGAAGCGGCCATACCGTTTCCGCCGCGCCGCCACATGCTGCGGCAGGTCTGCGCTGGTCGCGAAGGAGCGCTCGACCAGGCGGGTCAGCGTGCTGCTGACGATGCGCGCCGCCACCAGGATCGCCGCGGTCAGCAGGGTCGCGCGCAGCAGGAACTCGAATCCGCCCTCGACGCGCAGCGCCCAGATGATGAAGGCGGCCAGCACATAGAGCATCGCCAGGATGTGCCAGATATCGGCCAGGCCCTTGCGCACGCCGGCCAGCCGCTTGTCGAGTTCCACCCGCTGCGCCTGCGGGATGTCGGACGGCAAGGTGGCCCCGCCGCCGCCGCGGATCCACTGCGAGACCGGGCGGCGGAACTCGATCACCATGGTGACGACCATGATGGCGAGCGCGAGGCCCAGCAGCTTCAGGATCGAAAGATAGGCTACCAGGGGCAGGCCCAGCAGGCTGAGGACCTGATCGGCGTAATACCCCCACACGCCTGTATAGGCGAGCCGCTTGCCCCAGACCGTCAGGCGCTTCGCGTCGAGGTCCGACAAGGGTATCGCGCGCAAGGTCGGCCGCTTGGGTTCGAACACGGTCACGATCAGCGTGCCGAGAATGGCCGACAGCGCATAGGCGGTGATCACCGCCACCGAGACCAGCTCGCTATGCCCGCCGGGGCGATAGAAGGGCAGCGCCAGCATCGCATAGGCGCTGGCGGCGAAACCCGCGATCGGCACCAGGTCCATCACCCAGCGCGCCAGCAGCAGCGGCACGCGCAGCCAGCGGTTGGTGACCTTGCGCGATTCGACATAGCGCCGCGGCCCGCGCAGCAGGCGGCGCAGAATCCACTCGATGATCCAGCCGCCGATCAGCACGGTGACCAGGCGGATGACGACGCGCGTCACCCGCCGCTGGGCTTTGTCGTCGTCGGTCTGGGCCGACAGCCAATGGACCAGCGAGCCCACATTGGCGATCTCTTTCGCGCCCTCGACGATCGCGTTGCTGGCATTGTTGAGCGTCTGGAACAAATCGCGCAGCAGGTCGGCGCTGACGGCCGGCGGCGGCGCCGGTTTGTTGACCTGCGCGATCACCTTCAACTGCGCGATCAGCTTGTCGCGCGCGGCGG
>CAZNZI010000895.1:0-2466 GCA_964577475.1 uncultured Rhodospirillaceae bacterium | reverse complement strand
GGGACGGGCGAAATACACTTCGACCGGCTTGCCGTTGACGGTGATCTTGCCCGAGCCGGGCTTCACCCACACGCGGGCGACGGCGTCCTTGCGACGGCCGGTGGCATAGGAACGGCCACGCGACTCGATCTTGGGGGTGCGCACCACCGGAGCAGCAGCCGGTTGCGGCATGCTGGTCTTGAGACTGGCGAGTGCGCCGAAATCTTCGGCCATAACTTACCTCTTGTTCTTCGGGTTCAGCGCGCCGACGTCGAGCACGACGGGCTGCTGGGCTTCATGTTCATGCGTCGGGCCGGCATAGACGCGCAGATTGCTCATCTGCTGACGGCCAAGCGGACCGCGCGTGATCATGCGCTGCACGGCCTTCTCGATGACGCGCTCGGGAAAGCGGCCGGAGAGGCGCTGGCCGGCGGTGCGGGTCTTGATGCCGCCCGGATAGCCGGTGTGCCAGTGGAATTCCTTGTCACGCAGCTTGTTGCCGGTGAGCTTCACCTTCGCCGCATTGATCACGATGATGTTGTCACCGCAATCGACGTTCGGCGTGAAAGTGGGACGGTGTTTGCCGCGCAAGCGGGTGGCGATGACCGTGGCCAGACGACCGAGAACGACGCCTTCGGCATCGATCAGGATCCACTGTTTCTTCACGTCAGCCGGTTTGATGTTGAATGTCTTCATCGGGCCCTGAAATGGAAATCGCCGCGCTAGGCCAAAGTCTTAGCCCGGCAGCGGCAAGGGCGCGGAGTATGCCAGATTTAGATGGGGAGTCAACGCCGAAAACCATTAGTGCGGTCAAAGGGTTGTCCGGAACTCCCGGTGCTTTTTAGTCGCTTCTGCCTGGTTTTGCCAGGCCTGGCCGCCGGACGTGGCCCCTCCGCGCCGGCATTAACGGGCCCGCGCTCTCCCGGATGAAACCTGCCGAAAGCGCCCCGCCCGTTGCTGAAACCGTTCCGAACTCTTCACGGCCTATGCTTCAACGATCAAGTATAGACCGTCACCGGATCATAGGTGATGCTCGGCGTTCCGTTGCGTCATTCTTTTGGGGGAGCAATTGGCGCTATGACGTTTCGACGCCATGGAAAAAGTCTTCACAAGGTCGCTTACGGCTTGGCCGGATGCCTTGCCGTCCTTACGGCCGTCGGAACGTGGCTTGTCGGCGCCGCTTCGGCCATGGACCCCAGTCAGCCGTATGGTCTGACGGCACCCTATCCGCAATACCCTCCCGCCGGCCCGCAACGGGCGGCCGGCATCGTTCTTTGGAACAACGGGTATTTTGGGCCCACGGTGACGGAAACGCCGCTCCCCCCGTTCGTCATCAAGGCGCTCGTTGCCCATGGGTGGGACGCGCTGACGGTCGATCGGAATCCCGCACTCGAGAATGGTGGCTGGCTCGCCAAGGGCATCCAGCACGTCAACAACCTGATCCAGCAAATAGCCAATGCCCACCAGTATGGGTACACGCGAATCATCCTGGCGGGACAAGGTTACGGCGCATCCATCGCGCTGGAAGCGGCAATCCGCAACCCTGTCTACGGCATCATCGCTGCCGCCCCCTCCAAATCGAATGTAGAGAAATGGAGAGCGGACAGCGTCCAGTACACGCTGGCACAACTACAACGCATCCAGACCAGCCGCGCTTTGTTTGTGATGTCGCCGGACGACGAGGTCATGCCCGGCTTCGATCAGGCACCGGCCGCGCGGCAGGCCCTGGATGCGCGCAGCATGCCCTACATCATGGTCGACCGGCAGGTCCACGGATATCACGGCGTGTTCTCGGAACAATTCTGGCCGTACGCCAATTGCGCGATCTCATTTTTCTCTCCGGCGGTTGGCGTGCCGGCCCGTGAATTCCACTGCTATCGCGACGAACTGATGGTGCTTCTCAACGCCGTCGGCGAAACGACGGCGGGCGCCACCGCGATTTGGTTCGGTTATTTCGATAAGACCGGCCAAGCCGTGGCGATCATCGATCACCGCACGACGGCCGGGGACTCGGTGGATTGCATCTTCGGCGGGGACTTGATGGGCAAAAAACCCGCGCAGATATCTCGCGACATGCCGGGGCGATGGGTTCAGGGCATGTTCTCGTTCGGCAGCCAAAGAAATTTCATCACCGTTGAACAGGTCAACGGCATCTGGCGCGTCAAACAGGATGAGCAAAAAGGCGATTGGGGCGGAACGCTCACTTTGGTGGCCGCGGCAAAGTGAACTAGACGCTTCTGGCCCGCTCGAATCTTTGCTCTTGGAGCAGCGCTCCCATCCTTACCCGCCAGGTGTGTTTCGCCGCATAGGCTTCCCGTGCGGCGGCGATGCGATCCGCCAGACCTGTATCGGCCGCGATCGTCTCCGCCCTCTCGGCGATGTCCTTGGCGGCGCGCGGCAGGATGAACACGCTGCCGTCGGGGAAGCCTTCTGCGATCAACGCCGTCGGATCGGTCCAGAGCGCCGCTCCCTCGGCCAGCGCATGCC
>CAZNZI010000894.1:0-6384 GCA_964577475.1 uncultured Rhodospirillaceae bacterium | reverse complement strand
GTCTATGCCCAGGACCCCTCGTCCTACCTGTCGATCTTCAAGAGCCTGGCCGATGCGGGGGCGACGATCATCGCGTCAACCTTCAACGAGGTCGCCGAACCGATGAAGACGTTGGCGCCCAAGTATCCGAAGACCAAGTGGATCCAGATCTTTGGCGATCCGCTGAAGCCGGTGATGCCGAACTTCCGCACCGTTTCCTACAACTATTATCTCGGCTGCTATCTCTCGGGATATTTCGCCGGCAAATACACGAAGAGCGGCAAGATCGGATATATCGGCGGCGTCAGCATCCCACCGCTGAATGCCGACTTGAACGCGATGAAGGCCGGCGCGACCGCCGCCAATCCGAACGCGACGGTCACGGGCGCCTTCGCCGGATCGTTCCAGGACCCGGCCAAGGGGCGCGAGATCGCGGCCCAGATGTACGGTTCGGGCATCGAATATATCCAGACCGACTCGGCGGCCACCGATACCGGCATCATCCAGGCGGCCAACGAGGGCAAAGACCGCTACGTCAGCGCGATTTCGCCGGCCCAGTACAAGATCGGGCCGAAGACGGTTTCGAATCTCGTGCAGCTCGATTTCGGCCTGTCACTCTATCGCAACGTGCTCGACGCGATGAAACCCGACTTCGCCGGCGGTCACTACGAAACAGGTCTCGATGATGGCGTGATCGATTTCATCGCCTCCGACGTCTTCCAGAAGGAAGGGCCACCGGAAGCCGTGGCCAAGTTGAAGGAAATCTGGCCTGAGATCGAGAAGCTGAAGAAGGACATCATTTCGGGCGCGCTCAAGGTCCCCTTAAAGACTGAGCTCTAACCCGGGGACGGCGGCTCTCTCACCCGGAGCCGCCGTTTCTTTTTTCGGAGTCCGCCATGGCCGATCTTTTCTCCGTGCAGATATTCACGCGCGACCTCGAGGCTCTGCCGCGCTTCTATATGGAGGCATTCGGATTCAAGGAGATCGAAGAGGCGCGGACACCGATCGCCAGGATGATCACGACCGGCCAGAGCCATATCGGGTTCAACGCTTTCGAAGCCTACGAAATTCTCAACTTGGCCGAACACGCCGCCACGGCCGGCGTGAAGTCCATGTTGAACCTCACGGTCGATTCGGTCGCCGAGGTCGAACGGCTGGTGCCGGTGTGCATCCGCAAAGGCGCCAAGCTGGTGAAGGAGCCCTACAAGACCTATTATAATTGGTATCAGACCGTGTTGTTCGATCCCGAGATGAACGTCTTCCGCATCAATAAGCCGCTTTGAACGGGCCACCCCGCGAAGCCCTTGCGCGGGGGCGTGATCCGTCTCTAAATCGCGATCCGGCGAAGAGGAGACGGCGTTATGAATTTGAGCAGAATCGAACAGGAGATCGTCGACGGCCGCACCAAAGGCATGCCGCCGCAGCTTCAGCCGACGGCGCTGCGCGAGATCGGCAAGCGCGGATGGAACCTCCTCAAGGAGGATCTGCCCTTGCCGCTGGCTGTCATCAAGCAATCGGCACTCGATCAGAACAGCCGGTTCATGCGCGAATTCCTCACCCGCACGGGCGCCGTGATCGCGCCGCACGGCAAGACCACCATGAGCCCGCAACTGTTCTCGAAACAGTTCGACGACGGCGCCTGGGCGATCACGGTGGCCACGGTGCAGCAGATGAAGGTGGCGCAAGAGTCGGGCTGCCAGCGGATCGTGATCGCCAACCAGGTGATCGGCAAACAGGCGATCCGCTATGTCTTCGAGGCGATGAAGGCCGATCCGAAGCTCGACCTCTATTGCCTGATCGATTCGGTCGAGAATGTCGACGCGCTGAAGTCCGCCGCGGCCGAGATCGCGCCGGGCAGGCCCCTGAAACTGTTTCTGGAAGGCGGGTTCAAGGAAGGCCGCACGGGCTGCCGTGACATGAACGCGGCGATGGCCGTCGCGCGCGCGGTGAAGGCCGCGGCACCGCATCTCGCACTGGTCGGTGTCGAGGGGTTCGAGGGTCTGCTGAAAGGCGCGGCCATCGGCGAATTCCTCGACTTCCTGATCGCGATCGCGAAGACCTGCGACGACGAGGACCTGTTCGCGCCGGGCGAGGTAATCCTGAGTGCCGGCGGATCGGCCTATTACGACATCGTCGTCGACAAGTTCAAACGCACCAATCTGCGCCGCCCGGCGCGCGTGCTGATCCGCAGCGGCTGCTATCTCACCCATGACTCCCATCTCTATAATGACTTCTATCACGAGATGCTGGAGCGCAGCGCCGATGCAAAAGCGATCCATGGCGGCCTCACACCCGCGCTGGAAGTGTGGGCCTATGTGCAATCACGGCCCGAGCGCGAGAAGGCGATCCTGACCGTGGGCCGCCGCGATATCTCGTTCGATGTGCATCTGCCTGTGCCGCAGCTCTGGGCGCGGCCCGGCAAAAGCAAGCCGCAGAAGCTCTCGGACGCGCATAAGGTGACAGGGCTGAACGACCAGCACTGCCATCTGGCGATTCCCGCCGACAGCCCGCTGGCCGTGGGCGATATGGTGTCCTTCGGTATCTCCCATCCCTGCACCACTTTCGACAAATGGCAGGTGCTGTGCCTGGTCGATGACGACTACACCGTCACCGGCGCGATCAAGACCTATTTCTGAGCGAGAGGAATTCGCGATGGCCGGAACCTGCGAAGCGCGGTTGAACACTCTGGGTATCACGCTCCCGGCCGCACCCGCGGCGGTCGGCGCCTACGTACCCTTCACCCGGTCGGGCAATCTGCTGTTCATTTCAGGGCAATTGCCGCTCAAGGACGGCAAGCCTGCCTTTCTCGGCCTCCTCGGCACCGATCTGACCGTCGAGCAAGGCCAGCAGGCGGCGCGGATCGCGGCGACCAATGCGCTGGCGCAGATGAAGTCAGCTGCCGGCGACCTCGACAATGTCGCGCACGTGCTGCGCCTGGTCGGCTATGTCGCTTGCGCGCCGGGTTTCACCGAGGCGCACAAAGTGCTGAACGGCGCGTCGGACCTGATTGCCGAAGTGCTGGGCGATGCGGGACGGCACGCCCGTTCCGCGGTCTGTTCGCCAGTCTTGCCCCTCAACGTGCCGGTTGAGGTCGAGCTGACGGTCGAACTGCGCGAGACCAAGGACTTTCCCGCCCCGCCACGTGGGCAGGGCGGGTTGCGCTAAGCACGACTGTTGCTCCGCAGGCACATCCCGGTTCGCGACGGGTTCAGGGCGTGGCCAAGCAGAAGAAACTCGGCGGGAAATCGACACGGGTAACCTTGAAATGCTCCGTGTCGACAAAAATAGAAATCCGTTCGATGCAGTTGCCACGGTTCCGTGAGCATTGGATCGGGTCGAATCCATTGCACCCGAAACCTGCCCTGCCTAATCTTGCGACCGCCGTCGACATCTGCCCGTCATAGGGGACTAACGCCTGCACCTCTGTCGCGAACTCTGCCATGTTGGGGCGGCTGACGCCAAAACAGGCCGCCACAGAAAAGGTTCCCAACACGGTAATTGCGAGAGGCTTGAGCATCACATCGCCGCAACCTGACCGCAATCCGCGTTCATGGACCGCACGGGTTAGAACATCACCACGCTGCGGATCGACTCGCCGTGGTGCATCAGGTCGAAGCCCTCGTTGATCTTGTCGAGCGGCATAGTGTGGGTGATCAGATCGTCGATATTGATCTTCCCATCCATGTACCAGTCGACGATCTTCGGCACATCGGAACGGCCGCGCGCGCCGCCAAAGGCGGTGCCCTTCCAGGTGCGGCCGGTGACCAGCTGGAACGGCCGCGTCGAAATCTCCTGGCCTGCGCCCGCCACGCCGATGATGACGCTGACGCCCCAGCCGCGATGGGAGCATTCCAGCGCTTGACGCATCGTCTTCGTGTTGCCGATGCACTCGAAGGTGTAATCGGCACCGCCCTTGGTCAGATTCACCAGATAGGGCACGAGATCGCCCTCGACCTCTTTCGGGTTGACGAAATCGGTCATGCCGAACTTCTCAGCCCGTGCCTTGCGCTTCGGGTTGATATCGACGCCGACGATCTGATCGGCGCCAGCGATGCGCGCGCCCTGGATCACATTGAGGCCGATGCCGCCGAGGCCGAACACGACGACGCGCGCGCCGACTTCGACCTTGGCGGTGTTGATCACCGCGCCGATCCCCGTGGTGACGCCGCAGCCGATATAGCAGACCTTGTCGAACGGTGCGTCCTCGCGGATTTTGGCGAGTGCGATCTCGGGCACCACGGTGAACTGGGCAAAGGTCGAGGTGCCCATATAGTGATGGATCTTCTTCCCGCCGATCGAGAAGCGGCTGGAGCCATCGGGCATCACGCCCTGCCCCTGGGTCGCGCGGATCGAGGTGCAGAGATTGGTCTTGTGGCTGAGGCAGGATGGGCAGACGCGGCATTCCGGGATGTAGAGCGGAATGACATGGTCGCCCTTCTTCAAACTCGTCACACCCGGCCCGACATCGACGACGATGCCCGCACCTTCGTGCCCGAAGATCGCCGGGAATAGGCCTTCCGGATCGGCGCCCGAGCGGGTGAACTCGTCGGTGTGGCAGATGCCGGTGGCCTTGATCTCGACCAACACCTCGCCCTGCTTCGGGCCGTCGAGCTGCACCTTTTCGATGACCAGGGGTTTGCCGGCCTCATAGGCCACAGCGGCGCGCACGTCCATGGTTCGAACTCTCCCTGCTGACTCTTATTGAGCGGCGACCTTGGTTTCCGCCGAAAGGCTGTCCCACAGCTTGCGCACATGATCACGCAGCATCAAGGCTTCCTGCCAGCGATCGGTCGTATCGTTACCGTCTCGGCCGGTGATCGCGTAGGGCTTCGGCCCCAACTCGCAGACGAAGCCCAGCGTATCGTTGGCGCCCGCGCGTTTCTTCCAGCTGCGGAAGCCGTATTCCCACCAGCCGAGGAAGATGTCGAGCCACATCTGGTGGTGCGGGAAACTGATCTCGATCTGCACCTGTTCGCGGCTGGCAACGCGGCCGTGGAAGGCCCAGCAGTTGTCGATCACGCGATGGATCAACGCATGGTTCTCGTCGGAGATCGGGGTCGCGAATTCACGCCCGACCAGGAAATGCGAGAGATCTCCCAGCAGCCGCAGATCGGGAAAGCAATCCAGCAGATCGAGCGTGAAATAGAGATCGGTGGTCATCCGGTCGCGATGGGTTTCGAGATAGACCGGGAAATCGACCTGCTCGGCCAGGCGCCGCCAGCCTTCGATCAGCGGGATGCATTCGCTGACCTTGCGTGGCCGCACATCGGCCTGAACATCGAGGTGATGCACGCCGAGCTCGGTGCAGAGTTCCAGCACCGGCTTCAGATCGTCGACCGTCTTCGGGAAACTGTGGGGCTCGAGCACTTTGCCGTGCGGCTTGATCAGCGCATTGCAGCGGCGGATCGCATCGGCATCGGTCAGGCTCATGCTGACGCCGTCATAGCCGGCGTTCAGAATCATCTCGACATTCTCTTCGATGCTGCGCTCGACGCCGTCGGTGTGGCGGCGCTGCATGGCCCACATGGACTGGAAGAAGAGAATCTTCTGCATGGGCGTGACCCTTCACCTGAACCCGGGCGGATGCGACGCGCTCAGACCTACAAGAAGAGCCCAGGCCTGCCAACCAAGATCGGTAAAAACAGCATTACCGCGAGGGAAATCCGTCAATCCCACGCTTAAGCGAGCCGTTTCCCCGGCGTAAAGGTCACCGGCACTTTGCGCCGTCCGAAGACGATACCGATCGTCTCGGCCTCGACCACCTGGTCGAGCTGGACCTGGAAATCAGGGAACCGGTCGAGGACGCGCTCCATGGTGATGCGCAATTCGATTCGGGCCATGGTGGAGCCCAGGCAGCGATGCGCGCCGACGCCGAAGGTCATGTGCCGGTTGGGGGTGCGGTCGATCACCAACTCATCGCTGTTGGCGCCGAACACGGCTTCGTCGCGATTGGCGCAGGCCCAGAGCATGAACACGGTCTCGCCAGCCTTGACCGGACAGCCGCCGAGAGTGACATCCTCGGTCACCGTGCGAGCGAAACCCTGAACCGGCGCGTCGAAGCGCAGGAACTCTTCGATCGCCATGACCAAGATCGAACGGTCTTCGCGCAGGCGTTTGTGGAATTCAGGGTGCCGGCCGAGTTGCACGAAGATGTTGCTGGTGGCAGCCATCACCGTATCCATGCCGCCGAAAATCACCATACGGACGAGGTCGATCACCTCTTGCCGCGTGGTCTTGCGGCCCTCGTATTCGGATTGCAGCAGTGTCGAGATCATGTCGCCGCTCGGGGTCTTCGCGCGCGCATCCACCTCGTCGACGATCTTCTGGGTGAAGGCGTTGATCTCGGCCGTCGCCGCCAGGTTCTCAGGCGAGCCGGGCCGCGAATAACCGCAGCGGTGGATCGGC
>CAZNZI010000893.1:0-2199 GCA_964577475.1 uncultured Rhodospirillaceae bacterium | reverse complement strand
CTTAGTTTTTTGGCAAGACGACCCCGTCTCCCGAGTCCTTCCTCCCTTTAGGGTGCGTGGGCTGCAAACGCTCCACTGGAGCGTTTGCGGGCGCCCGACGCAGGACAGGATGGGGGGTGTCACGGCACAGTGCCGGCTCATCGCCCACCCAGCATCGTACCTGTTGCCACCGCATTCCCGCGCAAGAAGTCCGCTGCCGACATTGCGCCTTTGCCCGCACGCTGCACGACCGTCAGCCGCAAGGCGCCGTCGCCGCAAGCCACCAGCAGTTTGTCGTCGAGCGCCGTGCCGGGCACGCCACTCGCCGTCTCGACCCGCGCCGCAAGAACGCGGATGCGTTCCACCTGCTTTCCTGCATGTTCAAACCAGGCGCCCGGCACGGGCGCGAAGGCGCGCACCTGGCGTTCAAGCTCGACGGCCGGGCGCGACCAGTCGATCCGGGTCTCGGCCTTGTCGATCTTGGCGGCGTAGGTGATCCCTTCGTCCGGCTGCGGCACCGGCATTACACGGCCGGCTTCGACGTCGATCAGCGCCTTCGCCATCAGCCGCGCTCCCGCTGCCGACAGCGTATCGTGCAACTGGCCGGCATTCATATCCGGCTCGATCGAAACGGAGTGCTTCAGCAGCATCGCGCCCGTATCAAGCCCTTCGTCCATCTGCATGATGGTCACGCCGCTCACCGCGTCGCCGGCCAGGATCGCGCGCTGGATCGGCGCGGCACCACGCCAGCGCGGCAGCAGTGAAGCGTGGACGTTGAAGCAGCCACGGCGTGGCGCATCGAGCACGGCTTTGGGCAGGATCAACCCATAGGCGGCCACCACCGCCGCATCGAGATCGAGCGCGGCGAATTCGGCCTGCGGTTCGGGCTTCCTCAACGATTTCGGTGTCAGGACGGGAAGGCCGCGGCTGGCCGCGAATTCTGCCACCGGTGAAGGCCGCTCCTGCTGGCCGCGTCCCGCCGGGCGCGGCGGCTGGGAGTAGACGGCAACGACCTGGTGGCCGGCATCGAGCAGCGTGGCGAGGATGGGAACGGAAAAATCCGGCGTTCCCATGAACGCGAGCCGGAGGCTCACGTCACCTCTTCCGTCTTACGGGCCTTCAGCAGTTTGCGCAGGATCATGTTGCGCTTGAGGCTGGTGAGGTGATCGATGAAGAGCACGCCGTCGAGGTGATCCATCTCATGCTGGATCACGGTGGCGAGCAGCCCGTCGGCCTCGATCTCCTGCTTCTTGTTGTCGCGGTCGAGATAGCGCACGCGGATTTGCGCCGGCCGCGTCACATCGGCATAGTGCTCGGGCACCGAGAGGCAACCTTCTTCGTAGGTGTTGTCCTCGTCCGACACCCAGACGATCTCGGGGTTCGCCAGCGCGCGCGGGTCCTTCGGCGCATCGTCCTTGGCGATGTCGAGCACGATCACGCGGCTCGCCACGCCGACCTGCGGCGCGGCCAGGCCGATGCCGGGCGCGGCATACATCGTCTCCAGCATGTCGTCCATCAGCTGCCGCACGGACGCATCGACCTGGGTCACGGCCTTGGCCTTGACCTTCAGGCGCGGATCGGGGGCAACGAGGATCGGAAGCTTCGACATTTCAATACGTTAATATAATGGGAGCCCATGAAAAGAACAGGGCTTGAGATAGGCGGGAACACCCCGGCGGTCAAGCATCTGGCGGTATTGCAGGATTGTGGAGCACGCCGTGCTCTGCAACCGCAGATAGGGTAGGCTCGCTCTGCCAAACCGTCCCGCGCGGGCCGGAACCAGGGAGAACAAGAATGCCCGTCATTGGTGGTTTCACCATTTTCGCGATCGTGGTCGTCGTACTCGGCATCGTCATCGTCGCGATGGCCGCCGTGCAGGTGCCGCAGGGGCACGAGTACACGTTGGAACGCTTCGGCCGCTATATCCGCACCCTGACGCCCGGCCTGCATCTCATCCTGCCCTTCGTCTACCGGGTGGGCGTGAGGATGAACATGATGGAAGAGGTGCTCGACGTTCCCGAACAGGAAGTGATCACGCGCGACAACGCAATGGTGACGGTGGACGGCGTCGTCTTCTATCAGGTGCTCGATGCCGCCAAGGCGGCCTACGAGGTCCGTCAGATGCAGGTGGCCATCCTCAACCTGGTGATGACGAATGTCCGCACCGTGATGGGCAGCATGGATCTCGACGAATTGCTGTCGCAGCGCGACAAGATCAAC
>CAZNZI010000892.1:0-3475 GCA_964577475.1 uncultured Rhodospirillaceae bacterium | reverse complement strand
GCTCGAACTTCCCCTATGTGAACTTCGAGGCCTCCGCCAAGCCGCGGGTGGGCGACTGGGTGATCGCCATGGGCAACCCCTTCGGCCTGGGCGGCACCGTGACCGCGGGCATCGTCTCGGCCCGCGCCCGCGACATCAATGCCGGCCCTTATGACGACTTCATCCAGACCGACGCCTCGATCAACAAGGGCAATTCCGGCGGCCCGCTGTTCAACATGAAGGGCGAGGTGGTGGGCATCAACACCGCCATCTTCTCGCCGTCGGGCGGTTCGATCGGCATCGGCTTCTCGATCCCGTCGAACGAGGCCAAGCCGGTGCTGGTCGACCTGCAGAAATACGGCAAGACGCGGCGCGGCTGGCTGGGCGTGCGCATCCAGTCGGTGACGCCCGATATCGCCGAGAGCCTGGGCCTCAAGGACCAGAAGGGCGCGCTGATCGCAGGCGTCACGCCCAACGGACCCGCCGAAAAGGCCGGCATCAAGACCGGCGACGTGGTGCTGTCCTTCGACGGCAAAGTGGTGGACGACATGCGTCACCTGCCGCGCATCGTGGCCGAGACCGGCATCGACAAGGAGGTCGATGTGCAGGTGTGGCGCGACGGCAAGACCTTGACGATCAAGACCAAGGTCGGCGAATTGCCCGATGAGGACCAGACGGCGGACGCCAAGGGCGGCGCCAAGAAGGAGAAGAGCGGCAAGGGCGAGACGAGCCAGGCCGAAGTTCCGGTGCTCGGCTTCTCGGTGGCCGCCATCACCCAGCCGCTGCGCGAACGCTACGACCTGCCCGCCGATGCCAAGGGCGTGGTGATAACCGAGGTGAAGCCCAACGGCACCGCCGCGGCAAAGGGTTTGCGCGCGGGCGATCTGGTGCTCGAAGCGATGCAGGAGGCGATCAAGTCGCCCACCGATCTCGTGGACAAGGTCAACGCCGCCAAGAAGGCCGGCCGCAAATCGGTGTTGCTGCTGGTGCAGAACGAAGCCGGCCTGCATTTCGTGCCGCTGCGCTTCAGCGGCCCCGATACCGAGAGCGAGCGGTAGTCACTAATCCGACGTCAGCCCGGTGACGACGCCCCCTAAGACGGGGCGTCACTTGCCCACGAACTCTTCGCGCTTGTAGCCCTGGGCAAAGAGGAGCGCGGTCAGGTCGCTGTGGTCGATGCGGTGCCGGGCCTGCGACGCCACGGTGGGCTTGGCGTGGAAAGCGACGCCCAGGCCCGCGGTCATCAGCATTTCGAGATCGTTGGCGCCGTCACCCACCGCGAGCGTGCGGTCGAGCGGCACGCGGCGGCGCGTGGCGGCCGACATCAGCGCCTCGCGCTTGGCGACGCGGCCTTTGATCGGCTCGATCACGCGCCCGGTGAGCTTGCCGTCGGCGACTTCCAGATCGTTGGCCCGCGACTCGTCGAAGCCGCAGGCGCCGGCGACGATCGAGGTGAAGAACTTGAATCCGCCGGAGACCAAAATGGTGCGTGCGCCGTTAGCTTTCATCGTCGCCACCAGCACGCGCGCGCCGGGCGTCAGCTTCATCTTCGGAATCACCTTCTCGAGCAGCGAGGCCGGCTGACCGGCCAGCAGCGCCACCCGTTCGCGCAGGGCCACCGCGAAATCGATCTCGCCGTTCATCGCCCGCGCGGTGATGGCCGCAACCTTCTCGCCGACACCCGCCACAGCCGCCAATTCGTCGAGCGTCTCGCCCAGGACCATCGTCGCGTCCATATCGGCGACCAGAACGGCCTTCTTCCGGTCTTCACCGGATTGCGCGATCACGTCGACCGGCGCCTTCAGCACCGCGCGCGCGATCGACTCGCCGCGCGCCGTGACGATGCCGGTGAAGGGCAGATCGGCCACCCGGTCGGGGTCGAGCCAGATGGGATCGCCCGGTTTACCCCCGGCATCCTTGATGGCGGTGGAAATGCGCTCGATTTGCAGCGCATCGGGTGTATCAGCAGGGCCGATCAGAGTGAGGATGTTTTCCATGGATATGACTATCTACGCGGCGCGCAAACCGCTTGGCAAGCATTGCACGATCCGCATCATTGCGAGTCGCCGATGTGGTGAGGGTGAAAGATGCCCGACGGATGCTTTTTGAAGCAGGATGCCGTCTGGCATTTGAAGTAGAGCTTGTATTTCTGCGTGCCCGGATTGTGTGCGCCCGCGCGGTGATCGTGGTAGGTCGGATGCCATTTATGCGCCCTGGGGGCGCGTGTCCCCTTGGCGTCCGCCGCACCAACCCCGCCGAGCAGCGTTGCCACCGCCACCGCAACCACAACCGCCTGCTTCACTGGCTGACCCCGCCGTCCGGAAGCCGCCAGCGTAGAAGTCAGGACCAACAGTTGGCAAGGGCGCACTGTTCGGCGATGGTAAGGCCATGAAGGACCGAGACCGCAAACTGATCGTGATCGGCGGCCCGACGGCGTCTGGCAAGTCCGCCCTGGCGCTGGCCGTGGCCGAGCGGTTCGACGGCATCGTCGTCAATGCCGATTCCATGCAGGTCTATGACGGCCTCGCCATCCTGACAAATCGGCCGGATGCCGAAGAGCAGGCCCGCGCGCCGCACCGCCTGTTCGGTGTCGTCCCGCCCGAGGAAGCCTGCTCCGCCGGGCGCTGGCAGGCGATGGCGGCGGCCGCCTGCGCCGAAGCGTGGCGTGCGGGCCGCATGCCGGTGGTGGTGGGCGGGACGGGCCTTTATCTGCGCGCGCTGATCGACGGCATCGCACCGGTACCCGATGTGCCCGACGATGTGCGATCGGCCGCGCGTGCACTGTGCCGGGAGATCGGCGCACCGGCGTTGCATGCGAAGCTGGCCGCGCGCGATCCGGCGATGGCGGCGAAGCTGCGCCCGTCGGACAGCCAGCGGCTGATGCGCGCCTGGGAAGTGCTGGAAGCGACCGGGCGCTCGTTGAGCGACTGGCAGAACGCGCCGCGCGAGGGTGGCATCGATGCGGTTCATCATGCGATTTTCGTCGCGCCGCCGCGGGCCGCACTCTATGCCGCCTGCGATACGCGCTTCACCGCGATGATCGAACGCGGCGCGCTCGACGAGGTGCGCAGCCTGCTCGCGCGCCATCTCGATCCCGATCTGCCCGTGATGAAAAGTCTCGGCGTGCGCGAACTGGCCGCCCACCTGGCCGGCGCGCTGACCCTGCCCGAAGCAATCACCCAGGCCCAGACCGTCACCCGCCATTATGCCAAACGGCAGTTCACCTGGTTCCGCCACCAATGGTCCCCCGACCAAATCCTGTCCGCGCAATTTTCGGAAAGCCTAAGCAACGAAATCTTTACGAAAATTCGCGAGTTTCTATTGACCGGTGGCTAGTCCGAGTCTAGTTTTGGCGCTTTCGCTGCCGATGCTGCAGTGCAGCGAAGCGCTGTGCCGCAAGGGCGGACAGGGAAATTGGGTGCTGAAATGGGCCAGGACACGCGTCAGGACACGTTGAACGGATCGCAAATCATCCTTCGGGCGCTGGTCGACCAGG
>CAZNZI010000891.1:0-12425 GCA_964577475.1 uncultured Rhodospirillaceae bacterium | reverse complement strand
CGATGATCGCGGGACCCTTGATCACGGCACCCGCGCCGAGTTTGGCGCCGTCATAGATCGGCACGGCCTGCGCCTTGCCGCTGGGGTCGAAGATCGCGCGGCGCTTGCCCTTCATCGCCTTCGCGGCCGGCGCGCCTTTGCCGATCTTCCGAGGCTTGGGCTTGTCGACCAGACCGTAAAGCGTGCTTTCGAGATTGACCGCCTCGACCGTGCTGTGCGGCTCGGAATAGGTGTAAAGCTCCTCGTGCCGCTTGTGGAACGCATCCTTCAGCTTGGCGAGCGCCTTCTCGTCGATCTCGAAATTGCCGATCTCGACGGTGCATTCATGCATCTGGCCGACATAGCGCAGATCGATGCTGCGCTTGACCTTGATCGCCGACTTGTTGAACCCGTCGCCTTCCAGATGGGCGATGCCGCGCGCCTCGATCTCCTTGAACAGCGTGTCGATGGTGGCGTGGGCCTTGCCCTCCAGACGCAACGGACTGGTGGCCATGAAGTTGTACTTCACATCGGAGATGATCTGGCCGAAGGCACAGAGCCCTGAAGCCAGTTTCGGCAGGATCACCGTGTCGATACCGATCTCGTGCGCGAGCGAGGTGATATGGGCCGCCGTCGCGCCGCCCGCGCCGATCAAGACGAAATCGCGCGGATCGTAGCCGCGCTCGACGGAAACGCGGCGGATGCCGTTCACCATGTTGTTGTTGACGATGGTGTAGATGCCATAGGCCGCGCGCTCGACCGAAATGCCGAGCGGCTTGGCGATGGTCTCGAGTGCCGCGCGCGCACGCGCGAGATCGAGCGGCATGCGGCCACCGAGCAGCCCATCGGGGCTGAGGTATCCCAGAACCAGATTGGCGTCGGACACGGTCGGCTTGGTGCCGCCCTTGCCGTAGCAGGCGGGGCCGGGATCGGCGCCCGCACTTTGCGGCCCGACCTGGAGCAGGCCCATCGCGTCGATCCAGGCGATCGATCCGCCGCCCGCGCCCAGGGTCTCGACCTGGATCATCGGGATGCCGACGCGATAGCGCAGGAAATCGACGTTCTTGCTGACGTTCGTCAGCCCGTCCTTGGTCAGGGTGATGTCGAAGGACGTGCCGCCCATATCGACGGTGATGACGTTCTTCTTCTTGAAGGGCGCGCTGACGAAAAGCCCGGCCTGCGGGGCAGAAGCCGGGCCGGAATTGATCGCATAGACTGACCGGTCAGAGAGCACCGTGCCGATCGCGAGCCCGCCGTTCGATTGGAAGTAGCGTACGGGGTACTTCGCGCCGAGACCGCGAAAATAGCCGTCCACCGCTTCGATATACTGACTGAGGATCGGGGAGAGATAAGCATTGACCACAGCCGTCGAGGTGCGGGTGTATTCGCGCACCTGCGGATAGAGTTCGCTGCCGACGGTCAACGCGGCACCTGGCATCATCTCGCGCACGATCTCGGCGGCACGGCGCTCGTGGGCCATGTTCAGCACCGACCAGACGAAGGAGATCGCCACCGCCTCGACACCCTCTTCGATGAAGAAGCGGCAGGCGTCGCGGACGTCGTCCTCGTTGAGCGGCGTCTTCACACCGCCATTCGAGACCACACGCTCGCGCACGCCCTTGCGCAGATAGCGCGGCACCAGCATCACAGCGGCAGGGAATTCCGGATCGTAGCGATAGCCGTCTTCCTTGTGCCCGAGACGGATTTCGAGCGAATCCTCATGGCCGGCGGTGCAGATCAGCCCGGTCTTGCCGCCCTTGTGCTGGATTAGCGCATTGAGCCCGACCGTGGTGCCGTTGATGCAGAGATCGCAGGCCGAGACAAGATCGGCGGGGCTGCGCCCGACATTTTCGGAGATCAGCTTGAGCCCGCTTTCGATCGCGCGGGTGGGATCGGCGGGCGTGGACGACACCTTGAACAGGCGTACATCGCCGCCGCGCTCGGCCAGAACGAAGTCCGTGAAGGTTCCCCCGGCATCGATGCCGAGCCGATACTGCGACCGCATGAACTCCCCCTTGAAAAACGAGTGGCCGCGTCGGCTTATTTAACGGAAACGCTGCTGCGCAGCCGTTCGGTGGCCGCGTGATCGACTTCGAGGGACACCAGGTCCTTGATCACGACGCCGTAATCCTCGCGCGCGCCGTTGATCGAGACGATCCCGTTCTTCACGTCCCACACGACCTTGTCGACCGGCCGCGCGAGCGCGTTGCCGTAGCCGCCGCCGCCCGGATTGACGTTGGTGGCGGTCTCGCCCGGCTTAAGCGTGTCGATCACGTTCTTGCGGATCGTCTCGACCACGCCGCCGCGATTGACCTCAATGCGCCCGACCTTGGCATCGACCATAGCCGACTCGGCACCCGCCGCGCCCATCGCCGGGATGCGCCGGCCTTCGCCGAAGGTGATGAAGGTCATCTCGTGGTCGAGCGGTTCCACTTCCCAGGCCGTGCCCGAGCCGCCGCGGAACTGGCCTGCACCGCCCGAATCCTGGATCAGCGAATACCGATGGATCACGATCGGATAGGAGTATTCGAGCAGTTCGACATCGCCCGAAGTCAGCGCGCCGAAGCAACATTCGGGGCCGCAAGCGTGCCAGCCGTCCTGCTGCGGCGTCGCCCCCGCGCCCGAGATGATCGTGGCCAGCACCATGGTGACGTATTCCTCATTGGTGCGGCCGTCCCAGCCCGAGATGTTGAACCCATTCGAGTGGCCCCACGACGCCGCGACTTTCGACGGCATCGCCTTCTCGAAGGCCAGCCGCACCGCGTCGGTCAGCGTCTCCATCGGCGTGGTGGTGCAGTTCATATGCGGCGCCGGTTCGACCGCGTTGCACAGGGTGCCCTTCGGCCCGAAATCGACCGTCACGCAGCGATAAAGGCCTTCGTTATAGGGCGGCGGCAATTGGGCGAACATCATCAGCCCGAGATAGACGCCCGAATGCGAATTACCCTCGTAGGAGTTGATGAAATACGGAATCTGCGGTGGGCTTTGGATCGCGATGTGGCAGGTGTCCTTCTTGATCGTCACCGTCGCCTTGATCTCAAAATCGCCGAAGCCGTGGCCGGCGTCTTCCAGCACGGCCAAGCCCTCATAGACACCGTCAGGCACGCCCGCGATCAGGTGGCGCATATGCCGGTCGGCCATGTGGAGCAGTTCGTCGATACAGGCGTCGACCTGCTCGAGACCGTACTTCTCGATCATCGCGATCAGGTTGCGCTCGCCCACCTGGCAGGCGCCGATCAGCGCATTGAAGTCGCCTTCCTGGTCGCGGCGCGCGCGGATGTTGGAGAAGATCATGTTGATGACGTCGTGGCGCGGCTTGCCGCGATCCCAGATCTTCACCGGCGGAATGCGCAGGCACTCCGCATAGATTTCCTTGGCGTTCGGATTGTAGCTGGCCGGCACCGGACCGCCGATATCGGTGAGGTGGCCCTTGCACACCGTCCAGTAGCGCAGCTTGCCCTTGTAGAAGACCGGCTTGTAGATGCAGGCGTCGATCGCGTGGCTGCCGCCGAAGGCAGGATCGTTGTGGAGGATCAGGTCGCCTTCATGGATGTCGCCTTCGAAGAATTTGGCGACCGACTTCATCGCGGGGATCAGCGAGCCGAGATGGATCGGGATGTCCTGGCCCTGAAGGATCATCTCGGGCACGTGGTTGAACAGCGCCGTCGAGTAATCATGCGCCAGATTGAACACGCTCGACCGCGCCGTCTTTTCCAGCGACAGGGTCATCTCGCGCTGGGTGGTTTCGAGAATGCCGCGGATCACCGACAGCGTGATCGGATCGACCTTGGTCTTGGATTTCGCTTTAGCCGGGGCTTTGACCTTCGTCTTCGGTTTGGCCAAGGACTTCGACTTGCTCTTAAGGGTCTTGGCCTTCATGCGATCCTCCCTGCCTGATCGCGATCAGCCTACACATTCGAACGCGCGAAGCAGCGGCCATCGATTTTTCACCGAGCGGCGCATCTGATTTTTTGATTGCCCCGTCTTCGCCATGATCCCATTGCCAGAATCACGAATATTTCTGTGAGGCTGCCCCATGAGTTATGTGCGCCGTGTGCTCCAACCGGATGAGACCATCCTCTTCAAGAGCACCATCCATTGGATCGTCTATTTCCCGGCATTCATCCTCGCAATCGTCGGTTGTGCCGGCTTGGTTCTGCTCTATGCGAGCGGCCCCAACTTTGTCGCACTGGTCATCATCGTCGGCGGATTCGGGCTGGCGCTGCTCAGCTTCCTCTCGGCCTGGATCCGGCGACTGTCCACCGAGATCGCCGTCTCCGACCGGCGGATCATCAGCAAGCGCGGCCTGTTCGCGCGGCACACGCTCGAGATGAACATGGACAAGGTCGAAAGCGTCGATGTCGACCAGTCGCTCCTGGGCCGCATCTTCGACTACGGCACGATCGTCATCCACGGCACCGGCGCCGATGTGGAGCCGTTGGTAAAAATCGACTCCCCGATCGATTTCCGGAACGCGGTGGTCGCGCGTTAGAATTTCAGGACGATCTTCCCGAAATGCTTGCCTTCGCGCATGTAAGCGAGCGCGGCGCGGGCTTCGGTGAAGGGGAAGACGCGATCCACCACCGGCCGCATCTTGTGGAGCGCGATCGAGCGGTTCATGTGGTCGAAGGATTCGCGCGAGCCGATCGGGATGCCCCGCACCACGGCGCGCTTGTAGAGAATCTCGAGCGGGTTCATCTCGCCCTGCTTGCTGCCCACATAGCCGATCATATGGATTTGCCCGCCCATACGGATCGCCTGAAGCGACTGCATGAAACTGCCGGGCCCGCCGACTTCGATCACATGGTCGATGCCGCGCCCGCCGTTAAGGCGACGCACCTCGGGATGCCAGACCGGCGTCTTGACGTAGTTGATCGTGTGGGTTGCGCCGAGCTTCGTCGCGCGCTCCAGTTTCGCGTCGCTGCTCGACGTGACGATCGAGCGTGCGCCGGCCATCACCGCGATTTGGAGTGCGAAGATCGACACGCCGCCGGTGCCTTGCACCAGCACCGTCTCGCCGGCTTTGAGATTCCCCTCGGTGACCAGCGCCTGCCAGGCGGTCAGCGCGGCGCAGGGGAGCGTCGAGGCCTCTTCGTGCGTGAGATGTTCGGGCACATGCACCACACCTTCCTGATCGAGGCACACATATTCTTGCAGCATCCCATCCATCGAGCCGCCGAGCTGGCCGATATCCGCCGTTTGGTCGAAGTCACCGCCCAGCCAGCTTTGCCAGAAGGTGCCCAGCAGCCGGTCACCCACTTTTGCGCGCGTGACGCCCTCGCCCACCTCGACCACCGTGCCCACGCCGTCAGAGGTCGGCACCAGCGGCAGCGGGAATTTGAAGGGATACGTGCCAGCCACCATGTCGGTATCGCGATAGTTGAGCGACACCGCATGCACCTTGAGCATCACCTGGCCACGGCCCGGCTTGGGCTGGGGGCGCTCGACGACTTTGAGATGATCGAGCCCGAACTGCCCGTCGATGACGACCGCTTTCATGGTGACGCCTCCCTCTGCTGCGTCCACCAGCGATAACGCGACTCGGCCTTCGGGGGTAGTTCGCCTCTCGGATAGGGTCCGGAGTCGCCATGATCACGAATCGGGCGGCGGCGGCGCGGATTGGGGCAGCTTTGCTGTACCGATTGGCTGCGGCAAACGCCTCATCAGCCTCTCCCGGCACTGCCTATCCGATCGGATAAGAGGACGAAATTTAATTTCGCACCCGCCTGTCCCGATGAGGAATGCCCCTACCCTTTTTGCAGTCTTTCCGCGGCGGTAGGCCGGATGGCTATGCTACCATCCTGGTGATCGCTCAACGGTCACGCCTCGCTTCGATCGCTTGCGGGTGCGGGTCATGGCATCGCGTCAACGACGGAAAGCAGGCAGACCGACCGGCCGCGGATAAGCCGCCGCCGGACTCGTGGGAGGCTTGTTATGACCATTCATGTCCGTGTCGTCACGCCGATCATCACCGAAGGTTTCCGCCACGACAATGACGCCAAGGCGATGGAATCGCCCGGCGTGAAAGTCGATTTCGTCAACATCGCCACCGGCCCCGCATCGATCGAATGCGATTACGAGATCATGATGGCGCAGCCGCCGACCATCGCGCGCATCGTGGAAGCGGAACGCGCCGGCGCCAGTGCCGTGGTGATCGACTGCATGGGCGATCCCGGCCTGTTCGGCGCACGCGAATGCGTGAAGATCCCGGTGCTGGGCCCGATGCAGACGGCGATGGGCCTGGCCGCGATGATGGGCCACAAGTTCAGCGTGGTCACGGTGTTGAAGCGCATCCTGCCGATGATCGAGACCCAGGCCGCCGTCTACGGCCTCTCGGGCAAACTCGCCTCGGCGCGCGCCGTGAACATTCCCGTGCTGGAGCTTGAGAAGGATCTCAATGCCACCAAACGCGCCCTGGTCGCCGAAGCGAAGAAGGCGGTGGAGCAGGACGGCGCCGACTACATCATCTTCGGCTGCACCGGCATGCTGGGCTGCGCCGAAGCAGTGCACGAAGGACTGTTGAAGGAAGGCTATGACGTGCCGGTGATCGATCCGGTGCCGACGGCCGTCAACATGGCCGCCGCCATCGTGCGGTCGAACCTGTCACACAGCAAACAAGCGTATCAGATGCCCCCGAACAAGCTCATCAAGGGCTATGGCGGCATCGGGATTGGCAGCGATACGAAAGCCGCCGCCGAATAAAAAACAAAACGAGGGGAGAACTGGGGAGCATGCGGGGGATATGGCGGTCGAGAGCATCGCGCCTGACATCGTGAATGGCGGCCCCGGAGCGGGACTCCGGGGCCGTTTCCTCGGCCTGAAGCGAGACCGCCTGTGGTTGCTGGTGGTCCCGATGACCATTTTCTTCCTGGTCTTCTTTCTGTTCCCGGTCGCGTCGGTCCTCAGCCTCGCCTTCGACAAGCCGGTGGCCGGATCGGTCACGCCGCATTTCAATTTCGTCCTGTCCAACTTCGTCAAATTCTTCCAGCTCGCCCAGTATTACGACTCGATCTTCCGCACCATCGAGATTGCGGTGATCTCTTCGATCATCGCGGCGATCCTGGGCTATCCGCTGGCCTTCATCATCGCCAAGACCGAGCATCCGCTGTGGAGCACGGTGCTGATGATCACGGTTCTGGCCTCGATGCAGCTCGACGGCGTGATCCGCCTTTACGGGATGATGGTGCTGCTGGGCGACAACGGGCTGATCAACGGCACGCTGATCCGCTGGCATTCGATCGATAAACCGCTGCCGTTGATGTACAACGTGGGCGGCGTGATCGTCGGCACGGTGCAGATCACCCTGCCCTTCATGATCCTGTCGCTCTTGGGCATCATCCGCAACATCTCGCCGTCGTTCGAAGAAGCCGCGCGCAGCCTGGGCGCTTCGCGCTGGCAGGCCTTCCGCAGCATCACGCTGCCGCTGACCATGCCGGGCATCCTGGCGGGCATGCTGCTGGTCTTCGCGCTATCAAGTAGTAGTTATGTGGTGGCCGCGCTGATGGGCGGATGGAAAGTCTGGGTGCTGCCGATCCACATTTTCCAGCAGGTCAGCAACAGCGGCCGCTGGCAGTTCGGCGGCGCGATCTCGGTGATCCTGTTCCTGCTCAACATCAGCGCTGTCTTCATCTACCAGTTCGTCGCGGGCCGCAGTGCGGGTGGTCGGGTATGAGAGACGTGCAGCGCTTCCACTGGCTGATCTGGACGGGCGCCGTGCTGGCGCTGGTCGTGTTGCTGCTGCCGGTGGTGATCGTGGTGCTGGCGGGGCTGACCGCGGGCGAGTACCTCACCTTCCCGCCCCAGGGCATCTCACTGCGCTGGGTGATCGACTTCCTCCATTCGCCCACTTATTTCCCAGCCTATCTGTTCAGCCTGGGCCTGGCGGCGATCACGATGGTGATCTCGACCGTGATCGGCACCATGGCATCGATCTATCTGACGCGCACGACCTTCAAGGGCACGACGGCAATGCGCGGGCTCTTCATGTCGCCGATCATCCTGCCGGGCATCGTGCTGGGCCTATCGCTTTACGTCTTCTATGTCACCACCGATATCGGCCTGGCGCGCAGCTTCATCGGGTTGCTGATCGGGCATGTGCTGGTCACCTGCCCCTTCGTGATCGCCACCGTCTCGGCTTCGCTGATCGGCTTCGACCGATCGCTCGAAGAGGCTGCCCGCAGCCTGGGCGCCGGACCTTTCCAGGCCTTCCGCCTCATCACGCTGAAGATCATCGGCCCGGCGGTCGGCGCCGGATCGATCTTCGCCTTCATCATCTCGTTCGGGCAGTTCGATCTGTCGCTCTATCTCGGCACGCCGAACCTGACCGGCCTGCCCTACGCCATGTACATCTCGCTGCGCTACAAGTTCGAGCCGACGGCGGCGGCGGCCGGCATCTTCGCCATTCTGCTGGTGATCGTGTCGATGGTGTTCACCTCGCGGCTGGTCAATCTGCGCAAGCTGGTGGCGAGTTCGCGTTTGCGGTTTTGAAGTTTTCGATCACACACCGTTTTGGGGAATTTGGACTCTGGAGTGGGAGACTTGATCATGGACAAGATTGCAAAAAGCAAAGTCAGTCGCCGTACCGTATTGAAGGGCGCCGCTGGGGCAGCAGCAGCCGCGAGCGTGTTCAGCATCAATCACGCCTGGTCGAAGGACGTGTCGTGGGACGGCAAGCCGTTCGATGCCGGCGGCGCGACGCTGCGCATCGCCGAATGGGGCGGGTTCTGGGAAGAGTCGGTGCGCAAGTTCATCCTGGCCGACTTCGAAAAGACCTATAACTGCAAAATCGCCTGGGACTCGGCGTTCCCGTGGTTCCCGAAATTCTCGGCGGGCGGACCGAAGGCGCCGTTCTGCGGCATCGCCAACTGGAACCTCAAGGACATGTACCAGACGGCGCGCGCCGGGGATTACTTCCTCGGGCTCGACGAGGTGCTGCCCAACATCCCGAATGCCGCCAACCTCTGGGACTTCGCCAAGGCGACCGGCATCAGCATCACCTGGGCCTATGGCCGCTACACCTTCGGCTACCGCACCGACCTGATCGACGCGCCGATCAAGAAGTTCGAAGACTTCTGGAAGGCCTCGCTGGCCGGCAAGCGCGGCACCTATGTCACCGTCAACGAACTGCAGATGACGCTGTTCCTGACGGCCTGCAAAGTGTTCGGCAAGGGCGAGGACGACCTTGAAGCTGGCTATGCGGCGATGAAGAAGCTGGTGCCGCTCAAGACCAGCGACTTCACCGGCAACATGCAGGCCTTGCTGGAGCGCGGCGAGGTGATCGCCTGCAACCAGTGGGACGGCGAAATGTGGGCGATGGAAGACCGCGGCGTGAAGGTTGGCCAGTACATCTGGGAAGAGCAGAAGCCGCTGCTGACCCAGAGCCGCACCATCAGCAAATACGCCGATCCGGTGGAAAAGAAGCTGGCCTTCGCCTTCATGAATGCCTCGATCGATCCGGCCACTTTCGGCAAGTTCGCCGAACTGTTCTATCTGCGGCCGGTCTGCAAGAACATCGAGGTCACCCCGAAGATGGCGGCCAAGGGCATCACCAACACCGCCGATTCGACCAAGGGCTTCTGGATCCCGGATTACCAGAAGTACCTCGATCACGCCGACGAGATCGAAGAGAAGGTCAACGCGATCTTCGCCGGTTAAGCGAAGTCGTAACTGAGGATCGCGGGAAGGGAGAAGAGCGTTGGCCGTTGTTGAACTTGTGGGGTTGACCAAAACCTATGGCGGCGCGGTTGCCGTGTCGCAGGTGAACCTCAAGATCGCTTCGGGCGAGTTCTTCTCCCTTCTCGGTCCTTCGGGCTGCGGCAAATCGACGACGCTGCGCATGATCGCCGGCTTCGTCATGCCCGATCAGGGTCGCATCCTGATCGACAACGATGACATCACCGACAAGCCGCCGGAAAAACGCGACCTGGGCATCGTGTTCCAGAACTACGCGATTTTTCCGCATATGAGCGTGGCCGATAACATCGCTTTCGGCCTCAAGATGCGCAAAGTCGAGAAAGGCGAGATCGAGAGGCGGGTGAAGGACGCGCTCCAGCAGGTCGGCTTGACCGGCTATGAGGCGCGCCTCCAGCGGCAGTTGAGCGGCGGCGAGCAACAGCGCGTGGCGCTGGCCCGCGTGCTGGTGACTCGCCCGCGCATCCTGCTGCTCGACGAGCCGCTCTCGGCCCTCGACAAGAATCTCCGCGAGGAGATGAAGTACTGGATCAAGGAGCTGCAGAAGACGCTCGGTATCACCACCATCTATGTGACCCACGACCAGAGCGAAGCGCTGACCATGTCCGACCGCATCGGCGTGATGAACAAGTCGCGCGTGGTGCAGGTGGGTACGCCAACCGACATATATGAGCGGCCGGCCGACCTGTTCGTCACCACCTTCATCGGCGAATCGAATCTGCTCGACGCCACCATCGGCCAGATCAATGGCGCCAAGGTGGAACTGACCTTGAGCGATGGCAGCCGCATCAGCGCACCGCCGCGTGCGGGGGTGACGGCGGGGCAGAAAGTGAAGCTGGTGATCCGGCCCGAGAATGTGCTGCTGACCACGCCGGACCGCAGCGATGTGATGCAGGCACCCGCCAAAGTCGAGGCCTCGATCTATCAGGGCGCCCTGATTCGCTATCGCCTCAACGTCGCGGGGCAGACCGTCTTCGCCGAGGTTCAGAACCAGGCCGGACGACCGCAGCATGAACCGGGCAGTACGATCAAAATCTATTGGTTCGCCAACCGGACCGAAATCCTGCCCGTGGCCTGACGCCGCGGCGATCCGTCCAAGAGAAAAACGGGGAAAGCGTTTCATGCGTATCGGCATCGATGTGGGCGGCACCAATACCGATGCCGTTCTGATGGACGGACTTAAGGTGCTGGGCTGGCGCAAGACGCCGACCACGCCCGATGTAGGCTCCGGAATCATCCGCGTGCTGACCGATCTTCTGGCCGAGACCAAAGTCGAGGCTGCACAGATCCAGGCCGTGATGATCGGCACGACCCATTTCACCAATGCGATCGTCGAACGCCGCCGGCTGGTGCATGTGGCCGGCATTCGCCTCGGCCTGCCCGCCACGCGCTCGCTGCCGCCGATGAGCGATTGGCCAGATGACCTGGCCACCGCCATCGGGCGGCACCGCTACATGGTGAAGGGCGGCAACGAGTTCGACGGCCGCGAGATCGCGCCGCTGGACGAAAAGGGGCTGATGGCGATCGCCGGCGAGATCAAGGCGAAGAAGATCACCGCCGCCTCGATCAGTTCGGTCTTCTCGCCGGTCACCGATGCGATGGAACAACGGGCCGCCACGATCCTGGCCAACGAGGTGCCGGGCATCCGCCTCTCGCTCTCGCACGAGATCGGCCGCATCGGCTTCCTGGAGCGCGAGAATGCGACGATCATGAATGCCTGCCTGGTCGATCTGGCCAAGGCGGTGGTGACGTCGTTCCGCTCGGCGCTGCAGGAACTCAAGATCAAGGCGCCCTTCTTCATCAGCCAGAACGACGGCACGCTGATGGTGCCCGAGCATGTCGAGCGCTATCCGGTGCTCACCTTCGCCTCGGGGCCCACCAATTCGATGCGCGGCGCGGCACTGCTGGCGGGGCTCAAAGAGGCGATGGTGGTCGATATCGGCGGCACCACCTCCGAGGTCGGCATGCTGATCCACGGCTTCCCGCGCGAAGCCGCCGTATCGGTGGATATCGGGGGTGTGCGCACCAATTTCCGCATGCCGGACGTGCTGGCGATCGGGCTGGGCGGCGGCAGTCTGGTGCGCGATGACGGCGCACGGATCGGCCCCGACTCGGTCGGTTATGAGCTCACGAGCAAGGCGCTGGTGTTCGGCGGCGATACGCTGACCACCACCGATATCGTGGTGGCGGCGGGCCTGCAAGAGATCGGCGACAAGACGCGAGTGAAGCATCTCGCCAAGAAGACGATCGACACCGCCATCGCCACCATGCACCGCATGGCCGATACCGCGGTCGACCGTATGAAAACCAGCGCAGAGCCGCTGCCGGTGATCCTGGTGGGTGGTGGTGCGATTCTGATCTCGCAGAAACTGCCTTCGGCCTCGGAGGTGATCCATCCCAGCCACGCGACTGTTGCGAACGCCATCGGCGCGGCAGTGGCGCAGGTGGGCGGCGAGGTCGACCGCGTTTTCGCCGTGGAAGGCACCACGCGCGACGCGGTGATGGGCATCGCCAAACAGGAAGCGACCGACCGGGCGGTGGCCGCCGGCGCCGACAGCAAGACGGTCAAGATCGTCGATGTCGAAGACGTGCCGCTGGCCTATCTGCCCGGCAACGCCACGCGCATCCGCGTGAAGGCGGTCGGCGATTTGTTGATGCGCTGAACGGGCGCAAAGGGAGAGAACATCGTGTGGCAAGTCACCAAGCAGGACCTGCTCGATCTGGCGGTCGGCGCGGCCTTTCTCGGCACCGGCGGC
>CAZNZI010000890.1:0-4376 GCA_964577475.1 uncultured Rhodospirillaceae bacterium | reverse complement strand
GTTCAGCACGCCGCGCGTCAGATCGCGGTCGATCTCCTGCAACTGATCGCGGTAGACGGCGCGGTCGAATCTCACGGTCGGCGGCGCCATGGTCCGGCGCAGAAGGGGCAGGACGACGGCAACGAGCGTGATCGCGGCCAGGGCGATCAGGATGGGAATCAGGAACGGCGTCGTCACGGCTCGCCGTCTTTCAGCATCGCGGCGACACGGTCGCGTTCCTCCGCGCTGAGCGGCGCCGGAGACATCGCAGCGGTACGCCGGCGGCGCGCGCGGAAAAAAAGAACGAGTGCGCCCGCAATCAGGATCAGCGGCGGTCCGAACCACAACACATAGGTCGCCGGCTCGACCGGCGGTTTCAGAAGGACGAACTGGCCGTAGCGGTTGACGATGTATTGGATCGCCTGCCGATCCGTATCGCCCGCGGCGATCCGTTCGCGCAACAGGACGCGAATGTCGTGGGCAAGATCGGCCCCTGATTCGTCGATCGATTCGTTCTGGCAGACCAGGCAGCGCAGAACCTTGCTGATCGCCCGCGCGCGCGCCTCTTGCGCCGGATCGGCCAGCCGTTCGGAGGGTTCCACGGCCTGCGCCGTGCCCGCCACCGTCATCGCGATTGCCAAAGCCAGCAGGAGGCGTTTCACGATCCCGCCAATTGCTGGATCAACGGAAGAATCGTGCCCTCAAGCGCATCGGGCGAGACGGGGCCGACCTGGCGGTAGCGGATGCGTCCGCTTTTATCGATCACATAGGATTCGGGCACGCCATAGACTCCGAATTCGAGCGCAAGCTTGCCGTCCCGGTCGACGCCGATGCTCTGGAACGGATCACCGAGCTGCGCCAGGAAATGCTGCGTGTCGGGAATCTTGTCTTTGTAGGCGATGCCGTAGACCGGAACCGTATTCTCCGATTTCAGGCGCAACAGGATCGGCTGCTCAGCGCGGCAAGGCACGCACCAGGAGGCGAAGAAATTGACTATCACCACCTGGCCCTTGAACGCGGCGCCATTCAGGCGGCTCTTGCCGTCGAGCGTGGGCAGGTCGATCTTCGGCATCGGCTTGTCGATCATCGCCGATGGCAATTCTTGCGGATCGCGGCCTGGACGCAACGACAGCGCGAAATACCCCGCGATGACGAGGAACAGGATCAGCGGCAGCAGATAGATCGCGCGACGCATCGTCACTCGCCGGGCGCCGGGCTGATCGCATGGGCCCCCCGCGCGCGCGCCGCCGCGCCCACGCGCCAACGCCGGTCGGACAGCGACACCATACCGCCGAAGGCCATGATCACGGCGCCGATCCAGATCCACGGCACCAGCGGCTTGAGATAGGCGCGAATGGTCCAGCCGCCTTTGTTGTCCGGATCGCCAAGCGCGACATAGAGATCGCGGAACAGGTTCGAGCGGATCGCGGTCAGGCTCGTGGTCTGCTGCTGCAGCGGGAAGAAGCGGCGCTCGGGATGCATCTCGCCCAGCATCTGGCCGTCATGGCTCACCACAATCTTCGCATCGTCGGCAGTGAAGTTGGGGCCCTGCACCTTGCTCACGCTGTCGAGATGCAGCACATAGGCGCCGATCGCGAGATCGTGCCCCGGCGCCACGATGTCGATGTGCTCGGTCTCAAAGGCCGAGGCGGAGATGCCGGCCACGGTTACGGCCAGACCGATATGGGCGATGGTCATGCCATAGGCGGCACGCGGCAGGTGCAACGCGCGGCGCAGGCTATCGTTGAACGGTGCGCGGAACAGATGCACACGCTCGCTCCACTCGATCACGGAGGCCATTGCCATCCAGGCGGCGAGCCCCATGCCGAGCAACGCCAGCACATAGCTGCCTTCGGTGATGACGAGACCTCCGATGATAAGGACCGAGACGATGGCGAGTGCCGCCCACAGGCGTTGTAACGCACCCGACAGATCGCCGCGCTTCCAGGCCATCAGCGGTCCCACCGCCACGGCAATCAGCATCGGGACCATCAACGGCACGAAACTGCGGTTGAAGAAGGGAAAGCCGACCGAGAGTTTCGGCCCGCCGACCGCGTCGAGGAACAGGGGATAGAGCGTGCCGACGAACACCGTTGCAGCGCCCGTAGTCAGCAGAAGATTGTTGAGCACCAGCGCGCCCTCGCGCGAGATCGGGGCGAACAACCCGCCCGACTTCAGCGCGGGCGCGCGCCAAGCGTAGAGCGCAAGCGATCCGCCGATAACGACCAGAAGCAGCAGCAGGATAAAGGTGCCGCGTGCCGGATCGACGGCGAAGGCGTGCACCGACGTGAGTACGCCCGATCGCACCAGGAAGGTGCCGACCAGCGAGAGCGCGAAGGTCAGGATCGCGAGCAGGATCGTCCAGCTCTTCAGCGCGTCGCGCTTCTCGACCACGATCGCCGAATGGATCAACGCCGTGCCGACCAGCCACGGCATGAAGGAAGCGTTCTCGACCGGGTCCCAATACCACCAGCCGCCCCAGCCGAGCGTGTAATAGGCCCACCAGCTTCCCATCGCGATGCCGATGGCCAGTGCGCACCACGAGAACAGCGCCCAAGGCCGCACCCAGCGGCCCCAGGCGGCATCGACCTTCCCCTCGATCAACGCGGCGACGGCAAAGGAGAACGAGACCGAGAAACCGACATAGCCGAGATAGAGGAACGGCGGATGGAAGGCGAGGCCGGGGTCCTGAAGGACGGGGTTGAGCCCCAGGCCGTCGGCCGGTGCGGGTAGGGCGCGTAGGAAGGGATTCGAGGTCAGCAGGATGAAGAGCAGGAAGCCGACGCCAATCATTCCCTGCACGGCCAGCACGCGGGCCTTGAGCGGCGGCGGCAGGTTGGCGCCGAACACAGCCACCGCCGCGCCGCACAGCGCCAGCATGAAGACCCACAGCACCATCGAGCCTTCGTGATTACCCCACACGCCGGTGATCTTGTAGAGCAGCGGCTTGTCGGAATGGCTGTTGTCGACGACGTTCAGCACGGAGAAATCGGACGTCACATAGGCGTGGATCAGAGTGAGGAATGCGAGGCCGATCAGCAGGAATTGCGCGATCGCCGCTGTCTGGCCCACAGCCATCAGCCCCGCCTCGCGGCGCGCTGCACCCATCAACGGAACGGACGCCTGCACCGCCGCGACGAGCAGGGCCAGGATCAGCGCGAAATGTCCGACTTCGATAACCATCGGGTTCGACTCAATTCAGATCAACGCGACCTTCTTCGCCGAGCGAGAAGGGTGAGACAAGTCACGAGAATAAAGCAGATCGCAACCCACCGAATGTACTCTCCAATCTCGGCCGACCAATAGACTCTCACAGCGAGACTGATGACGATCAGAACAGCGCCAAACGCGCCACAGAGCCGGGCCGGATCGCGCCAAAACATCGGTCAGCGCACCCGCGATAAGTAGGAGTTGAGAGCCTCCCTCATTTCGCCGCACTCGCGCCGGGCGCGGGCGCGTTGTCGCCGCGCCACTCGCCGGACTTCTTCAGTGCGTCGACGACTTCCTTCGGCATGTATTTCTCGTCGTGCTTGGCCAGAACCGTTTTCGCGTTGAGACTGGCTCCCTCTCCGACCGTGCCCTCGGCCACCACACCCTGGCCTTCGCGGAACAGATCGGGCAGGGCACCGACATAGACCACGGGCACGTCATGCTTACCGTCGGTAATCTTGAAATGGACAGTCTTGCCGTCATCGGCCTTCTGTACGCTGCCGTCCTCGACCAGGCCGCCGATGCGCGCATGCTGGCCGGCGGGGATGTGCTGTTCCGCCAAGTCGGACGGGCTGTAGAAATAGACCAGGCTGTCGCCCATCGCAGACAGGATCAAACCGGTTGCCACGCCGAGCGCGGCGAGCCCTGTCACCACCACAAGCAGACGGCGGCGCTTACGGGTCATGGAACAACTCGGAATGCGAAAAAGGACTGGGCCACGGACATCACGACAGGCTGTGGAAAGCCGGATAATGAACCGGCGTGCGGTCTTATACCAGAATGGTGTTAGCCTTGACTCTCAGGGCTTAATACCGCGTCGAGCGACAGTTTATTTCGTGTCTTCGATCTGCCGCGCTTCGCCGGGCAGCATGATCGGGATGCCGTCGCGGATCGGATAGGCCAGATGGGCCTTGTCGCTGATCAGTTCCTGGCGCTCGGCGTCGTAACGCAGCGGTCCCTTGGTCACGGGGCATACCAGAATCTCGAGCAACTTGGGGTCGACGCCCTGAGGCCGTTCGCTCATCTCACACCTTGCGCAATCACTGCTTCACATGCGGCGCGCCGCCGTGACTTTCGGCGACGGCCATCTCCATCAGAGCCACCAGCATACGCGCCCGCTCGGTCGGCGTCGCGCATTCCAGCAGCGCCTGCTTCTCGCGCGGCTCGAAAGGGCACGACATCGGCAG
>CAZNZI010000889.1:0-1637 GCA_964577475.1 uncultured Rhodospirillaceae bacterium | reverse complement strand
CGCAACCGACCTTGCAAACCGGCACCTTCACCAGCTTCGCCAACACCGGCTCGTCGCAGGAGTTCTTCGATACGACGACGCATGTGCTCCATATCGACGTGCTCGGCAACGGCACCGACGCCATGCAGATCACCCTGACCGGCGTCAACGGCGGGTCGCTGAGCGACAGCAATTTCGTGTGGAGCTAGGCCCGGTTTACGGACCTTTTTGACTGCTGACAACATTTGGCACGAGGCCGTCGCATGATCGGCGAGCCGGCGGGGATCATCCCGCGGCCTACCGTCAGTGAGGTCACCATGGCCGATCCAAATCTCATGCTGCTCTATGTCGCCAGATCCAAGGCGAGCCGCGCCTTCTACGCCGATCTGCTTCAGCGCCAGCCGGTGGAAGAATCAGACAACTTCGCCGCCTTCGCCCTCGATTCGGGTCTGATGCTTGGTCTTTGGGCGCGCGACAAAGTCGAACCGGCCGCGCCGCCCGCCGGGGTGGGGGCCGAGATCGTTTTCCCGGTGGCGGATTACGCGGCGGTCGATGCCCTCTGTGCCGACTGGCGCCGTCGCGGTCTTCCGATCGCGATGGAGCCGAAGGAACTCGATTTCGGGCGGACCTTCGTGGCGCTCGATCCGGACGGCCATCGCCTGCGCGTTTTCGCAGAGCGCCGGCCGTGAGCGCGCCGCAAAACTGGATCGTTGTCGCTTCGGCCGAGCATGTCCGGCTCGGCCGGAGCGGCGGAATCATGCAGGTCTGCCATGGACAGGGCGGACCGTTGCGTCGCATCCGTTCGGGTGACCGGGTGGTCTATTATTCGCCCACGATCACTTTCAAAGGCCGCGACACTCTTCAGGCTTTCACGGCGATCGGGGTGGTGAAGGAGGGCGAGCCCTACCGGTTCGATATGGGCGGCGGCTTCGTGCCCTTCCGCCGCGATGTCGCCTGGCTGCCGGCGTGCGAGGCACCGATCCGCCCATTGCTCGGCCGGCTGGACTTCGCTGCCGGGAAACCGAATTGGGGCTACCAACTGCGCTTCGGCCTGTTCGCGATCGATGCCCACGACATGACTGTGATCGCCGAGGCGATGGGTGCGGATTTCGGGGCGCGGCGGGCGGCTTAACCGTCGAGCAGCTCGCCGATTCCCTTCATCGTGTTCCAGTTGCGCGAGGTGCCGATACCGACACGTTTGGACGTCAGCGCAGCCGCCAGTTTCGACCGGCCGATACCGTGGCGGAAATAGATCCAGAGATCGCCGTGGACGATCTCCATGATCTCGCCGTCGACCGCAAAGGGCTTCAGCGTTATCAGCACGCCCTTGTCGAGCGGCTTGCGCTGGACCCGCGTGACGACATGGCTGGGATCGGCCTTGGTCTGCTTGGGGAATGGATTGGCATCGAGAATCTTCTGCCAGTCGGCGGTTTTTCGCACGATCACGTCCACATGCCGCCCGAACGAGGTCTTGTGGGCAGCCTCGAATTTGCTCTCGATCTGCGCCACCGTCCCGCTTTTGGCGACAAACACCATATTGCCGGTGGCGACCAGGGTGCGAGGCTCCCTGTAGCCGAGCTCCTCGGCCACGCGGCGCCAATCGGCCATCATCAGCCGCCGGCCGCCGCTGATCCCGATGCTGTAGAGCAGGGCGACAT
>CAZNZI010000888.1:0-1909 GCA_964577475.1 uncultured Rhodospirillaceae bacterium | reverse complement strand
GTATTCGTTGGCCCCGGCTTCCAGTGCCGTCACGATATGGTCGGCACTCGACTCGGTGGTGCAGAAGATCACCGCCGGCGTCTCGCCGCCGGGCAGCGCGCGCAATTGGCGCACGAACCCGATTCCGTCCATCACCGGCATGTTCCAGTCGACGATCACCGCGTCGGGAAGGCTGGCTTTGCAGGCATCGAGCGCCTGGGCACCATCTTCCGCCTCGGTCATTTCGAGGCCCGTCTCGGCCAGCATCTTGCGGACGATGGTCCGGACGGTCCGCGAGTCGTCGACGATCAGCAATGTCTTCATCATGGCAATCCCCTGTTCGTTTGCCGTGATTATTCAGCCGCCAGCTTCTGCGTTGCGCGACGGCCCGAGCGGGCGGCACGCTTGCGAACACGCACGACCTTCGCGCTCGGATCGCCGTTGGCGGGTTCGCTGGCCGCAGTCTCCGAAGCGGCATCGGCGATCAGGGCACGCAACTCGTCGACCAGCGCCGACCAGTCGGACTTCGCGAGGCAGAGATCGAAGCCCGCGGCGCGGAGTTCGGCGTTCTCTTCCTCATCGGCGTCCTCCGTGATCGAAGCCAGCTTGGCCTTGGCCCAGTTCGGGTTGCCGCGCAGACGCTGGGCGAAGGCCACCGCGTCGAAGCCGGCCGTATCGAGGCCAGCGACGACCAAGCCGAACACGGTGTCGGACTCGGTCAGGCGCTGGGCATCGGCGCCGGACGCCGCCGTGGTCACATGCCAGCCGGCACCGACCAGGTGCGGCGTCAGCAGATCGCGCACGAAGGGACTGTGATCGATCACCAGCGCACGGCGCAGGTTCTTGGCGACCGGCGCTGTCTGCGCCGCTTCGGGCGTGAACCAGTCGACATAGGCGCGGGTGAGATAGGTGCCCACGTCGATGATGTCCATCGCCTTGCCACCGATGACGGCGCTGCCGACCAGACCCGATTCGGAGGAGTTGAGCTCGACCTTCATCACGTCGGCCACCACATCGACGATCTCGTCGACGACCAGGCCCATCGAGCGTTCACCTTCCGAGAAGACCAGGATCGGCTGCTTGCCTTCCGTCTTCCACTGATGGCCGGCATCGAACGGAACCAGCGGCATGAGATGGTCGCGATACTGCACCACGTGACGGCCGCGGGTACGCTCGATATTGCTCGCGTTGATCTCTTCGAGACGCGCGACCAGGGCGAGCGGAACCGCCTTGAATTCGCTGGCGCCGGCGCGGAACACGAGGAAGGACATGCGCTCTTCGTCGTGGCTCGAGGCGGCGGCCTGCTTCTCGTCCTTTCCGGCCGAGGCGATCTGGCCCGCGGCGGCGGCGATGCCGTTCGGATCGAGGATCATGATGACGCTCCCGTCGCCCAGGATGGTGTTGCCCGCGTAGAAGGGAATGTCACGCAGAAGCGGCGAGACCGGCTTCACCACGATTTCCTCGGTGTCGAACACGCGGTCGACGATGATGCCGAAATTGTAGGTGCCGACCTGGGTGACGACGATGAAGAGTTCGCCGTCGGCGAAGTTCTCGGCCGAATCCTGGGCAAGCAGCTTGCGCAGGCTGACCAGCGGCAGCAGGCGGTTGCGCAGGCGCAGCACCGGCGAGGCGTTGATCATCTCGATCCGCGTCTCGGACCGGGGCGACGTGCGCACCAGCTCGACGACGTTGATCTGCGGAACCGCGAAACGTTCCTTGAAGGATTCGACAACCAGCGCCGAGACGATGGCGAGGGTCAGCGGGATCTTGATCGTGAAGCTGGTGCCCTTGCCGGCCACCGAATTCATTTCGATCGTGCCGCCGATCTTCTCGATATTGGTGCGCACCACGTCCATGCCGACGCCGCGGCCGGACACGCTGGTCACCTTTTCGGCGGTCGAGAAACCCGGACGGAAGATGAACTGGAGGA
>CAZNZI010000887.1:0-2054 GCA_964577475.1 uncultured Rhodospirillaceae bacterium | reverse complement strand
ATTGAGGGTGAAGCCGCCACCCTGGACCAGAACGACAGGCTGGGCACCAGGCGGAATCGTGCTCGTGGTTTTGTCGGCGGCCAGGGCCGGAGCGGCAAAAACCGCGAAAATTGCAGCAATTCCAAAGATACGGCGCATCGTCGTCTAACCAATCCCGCGCGTCCTCGCGGGTACCGGAATTATGTACTCCTATTGCACTGCAAAACGAACTGGATTCGCAGTGACAAGATGCACAGCGGCTATGCGGCGCCGCAGATTTTCTGTCATGAAACGGAAACGGTCTTAAGCGGCGGCGCGGCGCAAGCCGAGGCGGACCCAGACATCGGCCATGGCGTCGACCAGACGGTCGATCATGGCGTCGTCATGCAACGGCGTCGGGGTCAGGCGCAGGCGCTCGGAGCCGCGCGGCACGGTCGGGTAGTTGATCGGCTGGACGTAGATGGCGTGGCGGTCGAGGAGTTCGTCGGACGCCCGCTTGCACAAGGTGGCGTCACCGACGATCACCGGCACGATGTGGCTCTGCGATTCGAGCACGGGCAACCCGGCCTGACGCAGGCGCGCCTTCACGGTCGCGGCGCGGTCCTGATGGCGGACCCGGATTTCGGGATGCGCGCGCAGGAATTGGATACTCGCCAGCGCACCGGCGGCGATCGCCGGCGGCAGCGCCGAGGAGAAGATGAAACCCGCGCCGAAGCTGCGGATGAAATCGACCATCGCCGCCGACCCGGCGATGTAGCCGCCGATAACGCCGATCGCCTTGGCCAGCGTGCCCTGGACGATGGTGATGCGGTCGAGCACATCGTCGCGCTCGCAGACGCCCGCACCGGCCGTGCCGTACATGCCCACCGCATGGACCTCGTCGCAGAAGGTCATGGCGCCATATTTCTCGGCCACGTCGCAAATCGCTGCCATTGGGGCGATGTCGCCGTCCATCGAATAGACCGACTCGAAGGCGACCAGTTTCGGCGCCTTGGGATCGACCGAGGCCATCAGCCGGTCGAGATCGGCGGGGTCGTTGTGGCGGAACACATGGCGTTCTACCTTGCCCTGACGAATGCCCTCGATCATCGAATTGTGGTTCTGCGCATCGGAGAAGATGATCAGGCCCGGGATCTGGCGGCCGAGCGTCGACAGCACAGTCTGGTTCGCCACATAGCCCGAGGTGAAGATCAGGCCCGCTTCCTTATGGTTCCAGCGGGCGAGTTCGTCTTCGAGCAACACATGGTAATGGTTGGTCCCGGAGATGTTGCGTGTGCCGCCGGCGCCCGCGCCGCAACTGCGCAGCGCCTCGACCATGGCCTCAATGACCACGGGATGCTGGCCCATGCCGAGATAGTCGTTGCTGCACCAGACCGTCACATCGCGCGTCTTGCCGCCGACATGCTGGTGGGCGCGCGGGAAGGCCCCGGCAACGCGCTCGAGATCGGCGAAAATGCGATACCGGCCCTCGTTGCGCAGCTCGGAGATCTTGTCGGCGAAAAATTTCTCGAAATCCATGCTCAACCCCGGACCGGCGTTCCCAACCCGCGACGCCATATTGCATTGCATCCTAGCCCGCCATCCCCAGTGACGCAATTGATCCAGCTCAAACTTTCACCCTTTCCATGCATGGCAGAGGGACGCTTGAGGGATAGTTGACAGCGGCAATGGCGACCACGGACACTGATAGGCGTTCGCAAGACGCCCATGCGATCTAGTACCCTGAACTATAGAATTTATTTCCCGGCGCCCCATTCCCGTCTTGAAAGTCCGTGCGATGACTGTGCAAAAGCCGCTGCTCGTGATCGGAACCAAGGCCTGGTCGTCGTGGTCCCTCCGCCCATGGCTGGCCCTGAAACAGGCCGGCGTGACCTTCGATGAGACGGTGATCGAACTGCGCAGGCCCGACAGCAAGGCGAAGGTGCTGGCATATTCACCCAGCGGCCGTGTGCCCTTCCTGCGCGACGGCGAGGTGTCGATCTGGGACTCGCTCGCGATCTGCGAATACGTGGCCGAGATGCTGCCCGGCGCGTGGCTGTGGCCCGAGGACCGCAGCGCGCGGGCCGTCGCCCGTT
>CAZNZI010000886.1:0-2626 GCA_964577475.1 uncultured Rhodospirillaceae bacterium | reverse complement strand
CAGCGTCCTGGCCACGCGCAGCACGCGGTGATAGCCGCGCGCGGAAAGCTTGAACCGCTCGACCGCCTGGGTCAGCAGCTTCAGCCCGTCGGGCTCCGGTGTCGCGACCTGGTCCAGCAACTCGCCGTCGGCTTCGGCATTGGTGCGGATAGAGAGATCGGGGACCGCTTTCGCATAACGCTCGGCCTGAACCGCGCGTGCCACGGCGACCCGCGCCGCTACTTCGGCGGTGCCTTCGGCCGGCGGCGGCAACGAGAGATCGGCCGGGTTGACCGCGGGCACTTCGACATGGAGATCGATGCGATCGAACAGCGGGCCCGAAATGCGCGTCTGATAGTCGGCGCCGCATTTCGGCGCGCGGTTACACGCGAGCCCGGCGTCTCCTAAATATCCGCATTTGCACGGATTCATAGCAGCTACCAATTGCACACGAGCCGGATAGGACACATGGGCATTGGCGCGCGCGATGGTGGCACGTCCGGTCTCGAGTGGCTGGCGCAAGGCTTCTAGGGCCGGACGCTGGAATTCGGGCAGTTCGTCAAGGAACAACACGCCCCCATGGGCGAGGCTGATCTCGCCCGGTTTTGCGCGCAGGCCGCTGTGACTCACATGACGTAGTGCATTTTGTACGTGCATAGGTCATAGTACCACTAGCGGTGGTTGCAGGACGCGACTGATACTAAGCGCAGTCAGATTGCATTCTACAGAACTAGATGCAATCAGTTCTTGGGGGTACATGGTCCGTTCCATTCCGCTTGGCCGCCGGAGCGTCACCGGCCGGCTCCAAAGTCGATTCGGGAAAGAACTCGCCTACGAGTCTCGCCTCGAGAAGGATGCTCTCGTACTCCTCCAATTCGATCAATGGGTGACCGATCTCGAGGTCCAGCCTTTTGAGATTCGGGCCGACGGCATTGCCCGGCACTACACCCCGGACATTCTTGCCACCTGGCAAAGCGCCTCGCATTCGCCATACGGAAGGGCGAGAGCCATCATCGAGGTCAAGGACCGCAAGACACTCCGGAGGGAGGCTCAGACGCTGGAGCCCCGGTTTAACGCCATCCGCCGCTATTGCGAAGGACAGGACCTGCCCTTCGTCATCATGACGGAAGACCACATACGCATCCCGATGTGGAAGGCGGCGGACGATCTGCTGCCCTATTGGTACGAGGCGCTTGAGCCCTCGGTCTGGTTGAGCATCGCTGCCACCATCAGCGATCAGGGTGAGGCCGCAACTGTCGGTTCGGTCACTCTGGGGCTAATGGATGCGGGTATGTCGGTCGATGTCGTGAAGCCAGCGATCTATCACTTCCTGGCAAGACGGCGGCTTTTGACAGACCTCGATAGGCCGATCGACAACGACACGCCTCTCACGGTCACTGCTGAAGGGCACGAACATGCCGTCGAGCAGTTATAAGGTCGGCTCCCATTTCACCGTCAATGGCCGGGCTGGCCGTATCCAAAGGATATTAGGATTCGACGATTTCTTGGTGAGCTGGGACGACGACCATACGGTCACGTCCATTAAGCGCTGGGAGCTCGACGAAGAAGAGCAGCCAGCCAGGTCCAAAATCCGTACCCGAGAAACCGCGACCCCCGACCAAATTGAAGAGGCGGAGCGCTGGTATGAAGCCTGCCGCCCCGTCATCGAGGTCGACCGGCCACCCAAGGAGCTATATGCGGCGGCGGCAAAAGCTTTGGGTGTCCATCACGTCACGATCTGGCGCGCGGTCAATCGCTATCGCGACAACGGCCAGTCGATTTTTGCTCTTCCGCGTCCGCCGGGCAACGGAGGTCGCGGCGGTGTCCGACTAGAGAAGGACGTCTATGCGATCCTTCAAGGCGTCATCGACGACTTCTACCTCACGCTAAAGTCTCGCTCGCAGAAGGACACCTACGAGGAGCTCAAACGCCGGTTCAAGGCGGCCGGCCTCGAGCACAAGACGCCGCATCTCAACACCCTGCGCTTTCATCTCGGAAAGATCCCGCCGCGCGAGCGGGTTCGGCGCCGCAAGGGCAACCGTGCGGTGCGCGAACACATGGACCCGATTCTCGGCGAGTTTCCGCTCGGCACCAAACCGCTCCAGTTAATCCAGGTTGACCATCACATCTGCGATGTCGAAGTCGTGGATGAGGAACATCGCAAGACGGTTGGACGGCCCTGGCTGACACTCGCGATCGATGCGTATTCAAGGATGATCGTTGGGCTCTACCTGTCTCTCGACCATCCCTGTGCGAACAATGTCGGGCTCTGTCTGCTCAATGCCTTCCTCCCAAAGGAAGGTTATCTCAGATCGTTAAACCTCGAACTCGAATGGCCGGTCTGGGGCCTTTGCCAGCACATCCACTCCGACAACGGAAAAGAGTTTCGCAATCGGATGCTGGAGGAGGCTTGCCGCGGCCGCGGCATGAACACGATGTTCCGGCCGGTCAAGACGCCTCACTATGGCGCTTACATCGAGCGGATGTGCGGCAATGTCGCCAGGTGGCTTAAGAACGTCGAAGGTGCGACGTACTCAAACCCCAAAGAACGCGGCACTGAGAAACGCGGCGGCACACCAACGATGACGTTGCGCGAATTGGAGCGATGGCTCGTCAATCGCATCGTCGGCATTTATCACCAGGAAAA
>CAZNZI010000885.1:0-4007 GCA_964577475.1 uncultured Rhodospirillaceae bacterium | reverse complement strand
GCGACATCGGATAGGGTTGGCTGATATGGGCGACGATCCGGCCTTGGATATCGAAGAGCCCGCCCTTGACCGCGGTCGTGCCGACATCAATCCCGAGGAAGAGATTCTTCTCAGCCATCGAGTCCCTCGCGCAAATCCTTCAGCAGGGTTTCGAGCTCGCCCCGACCCGCAAGAGCCGCGCGCAAGATGGCCGAGCCGACCACCACGCCATCCGCGCCGAACCCCACCGCCGCACGCGCCTGTGCGCCGTTCGAGATGCCGAAGCCCAGCATGATCGGCGCCGTTACGCCGCTGGTCCGCAGCGCTGCGATTCTAACGGCGTTCTCCGCTTCGATCGATCCACGCGGACCGGTGACGCCCGGCGCAGCCTGGAGCATGACATAGAAATCGGCACGCATCGCGCTGGCCACATCGCCTTCGGAAAACGGCAGCGGCAGGAAGGCCGACACTCCCGTTCCCATGCGAAGCGCGTCGGCTTCCATCGCGGCCCGGCGTTGGCCGCCGGGTGGTCCCAGAACCAAAGTGCCGTCTACATTCCGATAGAAGTTAGGGTCGGCCAGGGCCGGGTGCCCCTCCTCCGCATAGGTCATGATCAGCGCCTTGGGACCAAGAGCGTGCTTCGCAAGTTGCCGCCGAGCGGCGTCGAAGGCCGCGCGCGGGTCGCCCGAGCGGGCCCGTGCCATCGACCCACGTACATCCGGACCATCGAGGAAAGGGTCTTTGGCCGGCCAGCCGAATTCGACGATATCAACCCCCGTATCGGCGTAAAGATCGAGCAGCGCGACCGGAACGGACGCATCGGCCAGAGGGAAATAAGCGATGAGACGTGCGGACATTCCTGAATTTTCTCGACAAAGACTACGCCACGGGGAGTGCTGCCCCCGGGGCAAAACGTCACCCGACCCCATTGATCTACCACGATCGCTTGCAGCGGAAACCCGCGGGCTAGCCGTCAAATGAGCCGGTTAGCCAAATACTGCTCGAAACCATCCAGTGCCGCATGTCGCGTGACGGCAACGGCCGAAACCCATGGCAGTCTATCGTCGCAGTATCGACTCGATCGGCGGCGGCGCCACTTGGCCCGCAGCCGCCAGCGGTTAAAATGGACGCGGGGGTTCGCGGGATCGGGTCAACCCAAAGAATTCTGGATTCCATCGCTCAGGAGGGGACATGATTTTCAAGACTGTACGCGCCGGCCTCGCTGCCGCTGCGCTTTCGCTGATCGCCACCTCGGCTTTCGCCGCGGGCAAGATCACCATCGTGACGCCCTATATGGCGCAGCCCGGCACCCAGTATTACGTCGAGGCCTTCCAGGAGGTCGCGAAGGCCAATGGCTGGACGGTGAACGTCGTCGACACCAAGGGCGACATCGCCGGTGTGATCAGCGGCATCGAGAATGCGGCCAACCAGAAGGTCGATGCCATCATTCTCAACGCCGATCCGGCTCAGGTGACCGCGGGCCTCGAAACCGCCAAGAAGGCCGGCGTGCCCGTCTTTGGCATGGATGCCGGCATGAACCCGCTGCTCGTCACCAACGTGACCAGCAACGGCTATGAGATGGCCGCCACCACCGCGACCTATGTCGCCAACCGCATCGGCGGCAAGGGCGGCGTGGTGGAATTCGTGTTCGACGCCTTCCCGCCCGTGCAGGTGCGCTGCGTGATCGCCGATACGATCTTCAAGAACACTCCCGACATCAAGATCATCGACCGCGTGACGCCCGATGTGCAGGACGGCGGCATCGCCGATTCGCGCGCCAAGATGGAAGCGATCCTGGCCGCGCATCCGCAGAAGGGCTCGATCGCCGCCGTCTGGGCGGCCTGGGACCAGCCCGCGCTCGGCGCGCTGCAGGCGATCGAAGCAGCCGGCCGCGGCAACGAAGGCATCGTCATCACGGGCATGGACGCCAATCCGCAGGCGCGCGAAGCCATCGCCAAGGGCGGCAATTTCGAAGCCTCCATGGCGCAGGACTTCAAGGGCATCGGCAAGACCGTCGCCGAGACCGTGAAGAAGTATCTGGGCGGCCAGAAGATCAAGCAGAGCGTGATCTATGTGCCGACCAAGCTGATCACCCAAGAAAACGTCAAAGAGTAATTCGTTCCTGGGCGGCCCGGACGCGACATGCCGGGCCGCTCTGTTTTCGCATCATGAGCCTTCTCACCGTTTCCCATCTTCGTAAGTCATACGGCGGCACCGTCGCCCTGGCCGATGCCTCGTTCGAGCTGAAGGCCGGCGAGACCCACGCATTGATGGGCGAGAACGGCGCGGGCAAGAGCACGGTGATCAAGATCCTCGCCGGCGCGGTGACGCCCGATAGCGGCGAAATCCGCCTCAACGGCACCACGGTCGCGCTGCGCGCGCCCGATGAAGCGCACCGTCACGGGCTGCGCTTCATCCATCAGGAACTGAACACGGTGCCGGGTCTCAGCGTCGCCGAGAACATCTTCCTCGGCCGCCCCTATCCCAGCCGCCTCGGCACGATCCATTGGCGTCTGCTGAACACCAAGGCCAAGGCCGCACTCGCGACGCTCAACGTGGAGCACATCGATCCCGCTTCGCCGATCGCGCGGCTTTCGGTCGGCGACCGGATGCTGGTCAAAATCGCCTCGGCCTTTTTGGAAGATGATGGCGATACGACGTCCGCCCCGGCGCGCGTCTTCGTCATGGACGAACCGACCGCGGCACTGACCGGTGAAGAGTCCGAGCGCCTGTTCCGCATCATCCGCCTGCTGCGCGACCGCGGCTGCGGGATCGTCTATGTCTCGCACCGGCTTGACGAGGTGCTCGCGATCACCGACCGGATCAGCGTGCTGCGCGACGGCCGCACCCAGGCCACCCTGCCGACCGCCGAGACCAGCAAGACGCAACTGATCGAGTTGATGACCGGGCGCGAGGCCGCCGCGCTGGCGCCGACCGAGAATGCGCCGGTCGACGGGCCGGTCGTGCTTTCCGTACAAAGCCTTAGCAACACACTGCTGCGCGATGTCTCATTCGATCTGCACAAGGGCGAGATCCTCGGCTTCGCCGGCCTCGCCGATGCGGGCCTCGATGAGCTGACGCGCTCGATCATCTCGCATACGCAAGCCGGCCAGGTCGTGCTGGAGGGCCAGCCCTGGCGCCGCCGCACGCCGACCGGCGCCTGGGCACGCGGCATCGCCTCGGCCCCGCGCGAACGCCGCGCCGAGGGGCTTCTGCTTGGCCAGGATATCGCGAGCAATGTCGCGCTGCCGCACCTCGCCTGGCTCAACCGCTGGGGCGTCATGCTCGACCGGCGCCACGAATACCGCCGGGCCGAGGAGATGCGCCGCCGCGTGCGTCTCAAGGCGACGGGCCTCCAGCAGAAGGTGCGCGAGCTTTCCGGCGGCAACCAGCAGAAGGTGATGTTCGCCCGCGCCGTGGCCGGCAATCCGCGCGTGCTGCTGCTCGACGAACCGACGCGCGGCGTCGACGTGGGCGCCAAGTTTGACATCTATGAGCTGCTGCGCGAACTGGCGGCGGGTGGCGCGGGCATTCTGGTCGTCTCGACCGACCAGGAAGAGTTGCTTCACCTCTGCACCCGCATCGCGATCATGCGCAACGGACAGATCGCGGCCATTCGCCCGGCCAAAGACCTCAACCCTCAAAAGCTGCTCGCCCTCTGCTACGGCGAGCCGGGATGACCTCGTTATGACGGCACTTGTGCGCCGCTACGGCACGCTGATCGGCTTCATCGTCATCTTCATTTTCTTCTGGGCCAACCTCCCGGACACCTTCGTCACATCGCGCAACCTGCTCAACATCTCGCAGCAGGTCAGCATGCTGGCGGTCGTCTCCTTCACCATGACGGTGGTGATGGCGATGGGCGATTTCGATCTCAGCGTCGGCTCGATGGCAAGCCTGGCCGGGATCGTCGCCGCCAAACTGTTCGTGGCCGGGTTCTCGCCCTGGCTGGCGCTGCCGGCGGCATTGCTCGTGGGCTTGGCGGGCGGCTTGATCAACGGGTTCCTGGTTGCCTATGTGGGCATCCT
>CAZNZI010000884.1:0-9903 GCA_964577475.1 uncultured Rhodospirillaceae bacterium | reverse complement strand
ATAGCGACAGGGTGATGGCCACCAGATAGTAGAGCGCCAGGCTGTAGGCATCGAAATCGACGCCGGCGACGGAAAACGTGGTCAGGTCGGTGATGCCGTTGAAACCGCCGGTGAAGCGCTGCTGGTCGATGATGAGCAGGTTGATCACTACCAGCATTGCGAGCGTGATGATCGCGACATAGACGCCGCTGACGCGCGCGCGGAAGACGAACCAGCCGATCAGGAAGGCTACGATCGCCGGCACCACCATGCCGGCGATGATCGTGAAAGCGTAGGAATGGAAGGGCTCCCAGAACCAGGGCAGCGTCTCGACATTGTTCCAGACCATGAAATCGGGCAGACCGCCCGCGCCCGTCTGGATCGGGATCGTGCGCAGCTTGAGCGCCATCGCCATGCAATAGGAGCCGAGGCCGAAACTGACGGCCTGGCCGAGATTGAGGATGCCCGCATAGCCCCAGGACAGACTCAACGCCATCGAGAGGATGCCGAAGACCAGGTAGCGCGCGAATTTGTTGAGCAGATACGCATCGTTGAAGACGGCCGGCACGAGCAGGATGACGGCGCAGAAGACGAGATAGCCGATGATCCGCGGGCTGGGACGCAAACGCTGCATGGTGCTCAGCTCCGCCGCACGCGCAGGGCGAACAGGCCCTGGGGAAAGAGACGGATCAGGATGACCACGCCGAGGAACACGATCGCCTTGGCCATCGTGTCGTTCGTGAGGAAGGCCAGCACGCCGTTCGATTGGCCAATCAGATACGAACTCGCCACCGTGCCCAGCAAGCTCTGCAGCCCGCCGACCACCACGACCAGGAACGCATCGACTACATAGTTCGTGCCCATATCGGGCGAGACGCTCTTCAGAGGCGAAACCAGGGCGCCGGCGATTCCCGCCAGGCCGGCCCCATAGGCGAAGGTCAGCGAATAGATGCGCGCCGCATTGATGCCGAAGCTCCGCGCGATGTCGCGGTTCTGAGTCACCGCGCGCAAGCGGAGGCCGAACTCGGTGCGGAAGATCAACAGATAGGTCAGCAGCAGCAGCAGGATCGTCAGGACGAAGATGAAGATGCGGTAACCCGATTCTTCATGGCCGAGGAAATGGACCGGATTGATCAGGAAGTTCGGCATCTTCACGTAACGAAGCTCGGCACCCGCGCCGAGGCGGATCGCCTGCTGAAGGATCACGCCGATTCCCCAAGTCGCGAGGATCGTATCCTGCGGCCGCGAATAGAGGTGCCGAATCAATGACCGTTCGACGAGCCACCCGGCAAAGCCGACAAAGAGAAAGACCGGAATGAGGCAGGCGATCAGGCTGATACCGAGCGTGGACTGAAGGAACCAGACGGCATAGGCGCCCAGCATGACGAACTCGCCATGCGCGAGATTGATGACGCCCATCGTGCCATAGATGATCGCCAGACCCATGGCGATGATCAGAAGGATCGACGCGATACTGAGACCGACCGAAATCTGAGGAATGATGTCGTGCATGGGAACCCGTTGGATAGAAGCGGGAGCCGCGAACGGCTCCCGCTCGTCACTCAGCCAGCGCGTTGAATCGCGCCGTCCGTCAGGTTTTCTTTTCCTCCAGCCCGTTCGGGGTGCAGACCTGGCCGGGATAGGCCCAATAGGGCAACGGCTTCACCCATTCCTTCGGCTGTTCGATGATCTTGAACTGGCCATCGGAGCCGGCCTGTCCGATCTTCGGCCAGAGGTAGGTGTGCGAGTTGTCGGCGTCGACCTTCACCAGACCTTGCGGCGCCTTGTACTCCTGGTTCCAGGCCGCCTGACGGACCGCCTGGGGCGTGAGGTCGCCCTTGCCGATCTTTTCCACCGCCTGCTTGAACAGGTGCACCTGGAAGTAGGCGGGCTCTGAGACGAAGTTGGTCGTCTTGGTCTTGCCCCAGCGCTTCTGGATCGCCTCGACGAATTTGTGATTCTCGGGCGTGTCGATCGACATGAAATAGGGCGCTGAGGTGAAGTGACCGGCGGCGAATTCGCCACCCATCGCCGCGATTTCGTCTTCCGAAGTCGTGAGGCTGGCCATCGGCATCTTCGCCGGATCGAGACCGGCCGCCTTGTACTGGCGATGCAGCGCGACCACCGAGTCGCCGACCACCGTCGAGAAGATGACGTTGGGCTGCGTTTCCTTGATCTTGTTGATGACCGAGCTGAATTCGGAATGGCCGAGCGGCACGTATTCTTCGCCGACCACCTCGCCGCCCAGCTCCTTCAGCAGGATCTTACAGACGTTGTTCTCTTCCTTCGGATAGATGTAGTTCGAGCCGATCAAGTAGAACTTCTTGCCGAAGTTCTTCACCAGCCACGGCACGAAATCCTTCTGCTGCTGGTTGGGCACCGCGCCCGTGTACATCACGTTCTTCGAGCATTCGCGGCCTTCGTAGAGCGTCGGATACCAGTAGAGATTGTTGTACTTCTCGAACACCGGCAGCACCGCCTTGCGGCTGGCCGAGGTATAGGATCCGAAGACGCTGACGCATTTGTCGCCGACCACCAGTTTGCGCGCCTTCTGCGAGAAGGTGGCGGGGTCCGACGCCGGGTCTTCGATCACCGGCACGATCTTCATGCCGTTGACGCCGCCCGCCGCGTTGATTTCCTCGATCGCCATGATCGTCGCCTGGTTCAGCGACGTCTCGATGATGGCCGTGGTGCCGGTCAGCGAGTAGAGAATGCCGACCTTGATCTCACCGCCGGCGGCATAAGCGAGCCCGGCGTTTTTGCTCCAGATATGCGGAAAGCCGACTGCCGCCGCGGCGCCTGCCGCTGCGGTTCCCTGCAAGAATGACCGCCTGTTGAGCTTCATCTTGGTCTCCCTTAGGCACAAAAAAAACGCCCCCGCGCGACCATTGGAGATGGCCGTCACGGGGGCGTCATTGCCCTGATTTTAATTGTGCGGCGGCGTCATTGCCGCCCAGCGCGTCATGCGCCGATTGCGATCCGGACCCTAACCGAGCAGTTGTTGCGAGTCAACGATGGCCGCGGCGACTGCGCTCAAGGAGACGCGACGGCTCATCGCCTGACGGCGCATGAAGTGATACGCCTCGTCCTCGTCCATGTTTTCCTTGGCCATCAGGATGGCCTTGGCGCGCTCGACACTGCGGATCGCGCGCAGCGTGTCGTCGAGTTTGTCGACGCGGCCACGCAGCCGCCGGTCATAGGTGAAATGCGAGCGCGCGAGAACCAGACTCGTCAGCACCGCATGCGTCGTGAACGGCCGATGCAACACCGCGTCAGGCGCGCATTTGCGCACGAGATCGAGATCGGGCGGCGGAAACGGAGGAATGATGACGATCAATGCCGCTTTCGCCTCGCCTGGAACCCACGGAATGCGCGTGCTCAACCCCGGCGCCAGATCGACCACGATGACATCGGCGCCCTCGGGCAGACGATCCGGCAGCGGCCACAGGTGACGCACATTGGCGCGGGCGCGCTGCAATTCGCGAATCAGCAGATCGCCGTTCTCATCGCGTTGGGTGGCCACGAGAATTTCGAGATTGGCAAGCTCGGCTTGGAGCGTACCCGCACGCCATGACTTGGACGCTTCGCGTCCTTCGGCACTGCCGCGATCAACTGTCATAAAACCGACCGTCCATAACCGATGAGATAGGGATCCGCCAGAACCGCGCTCAACGACTGATGCACGATGTCGAATTGACCGCCGCGATCGGCGCGGCCGATCCGCGTCCAAAGATCGGTATGACTGCAGGCCGCGTTGATCGAAACCTTCCCCTGCGGCGCGTCGAAGCTCGAACCGATCACCATCGGACGCAGGATGTCGGTCTCCATGGAATTGGTCTGCTCCAACGCCTTGGCAAACATATGCACCTGAAAATAGGCGGCTTCGACACACATGTTGGTAGGTTCGTCGGCACCGTACCGCTTCTTGTAGCGTGACACGAAGGAGGAGTTCCGCTCGCTCCCGATGCATTCGAAATAGGGCGCCGCCGTGATGTGCCCCTCGCCCACGTCGAACCCCATCGCTCGGATTTCGGCTTCTGTGGTGGTCAGGCTCGCGATCGGCATCGTCTTCGGATCGAGCCCGGCATCGGCATAGCACTGGTAGAAATGGCTGGTCGCGTCGCCCACCACTGTGGAGAAGATGACGTTGGGACTGGTCTCGCGGATTTCGCGTATTACGGGCAGGAAGTCGCGTTGCTGGGCCTTGAGGCTCAGATAGACTTCGCCGACAACCTCGCCGCCGTTGTTGCGCAGCAACTCGCGCATGATGCGGTTGGATTCACGTGGATAGACATAGTCCGATCCCACAAAGAAAAACCGCGGCCCGTAATGGTCCATCAGGAACCGGCACAGTGCCACGCTGTTCTGGTTGGGCGCTGCGCCGGTATAGATCACATTGGGAGAGAACTCGAAGCCCTCGTAGAGCGTCGGGTACCACAACAACCCATTCAGTCTTTCTACCACAGGTAGAACGGCCTTGCGGCTGCTCGAGGTGTAGCAGCCGAAGATGGTTGTGACATCGTCCTCGACCATCAGGCGCTTGGCGTAGTGACCGAAGGCTGCGGCCTCGGATGCCGGATCATAAAGAACCGGGACGATCTCGCGTCCGTTCACGCCGCCGGCAGCATTGATTTCTTCGATCGCGAGCAGAGTGCCGCGGAGTTGGGTCTCCTCAATAACGGCCATGAATCCGCTACTTGAGAAGAGTACACCGACGCGCCAAGGCGCCGACGTCTGGTCAACTTTACCAGTCACGGCCCATCCTTCCTGAAGCGCACAAGTGCCGTCTGACAATGAGACGATCACCAAACTATCGCGAAAGTGTCTTCTCCGCTCAATTGAAAGTCAATGAAATGGATAGCAATTTGTGCATCACGCGGTGCGAATAGTGAACCAACCATCACTACCCGACTGAGATCGCATCGACTCCGCATTGCTGCGAACAGCACGGCATCAATTGTCACAGTGCCGCGCAATCGTTTATCGAGGTGCGTCGGCGAAAATCGCTTTGAGCCACGCCGCTTCGTCGGCAAGAAGTTTGCGCGCCTTGGCACTGACGGCAGTCATCCGCGCAAAAGTATGCACCATCCCCTCATAGCGGCGCATCGTCACATCGACGCCGGCGTCGCGCAGCCGCCGGCCATAGGCCTCGCCTTCATCACGCAACACGTCGCATTCGGCTGTAGCGATGAATGCCGGCGGAAGACCGGTCAGCGATCGCGCACGCAGCGGTGCCGCATAAGCAAGGTCGGCGTCGGCGCGCGAATTCAGATATTGGTCCCAGAACCACACCATCTCGTCGCGTTGCAGCATGTAGCCGGTGGCAAAGCTGCGATAGGATTCGGTTTCCGGCACGCAGTAATCCGTTACCGGAACGCCGAGCAACTGGCCGCACAGATGCGGGCCACCCTGGTCGCGAATCCGGAGCGCGGTCACTGCGGCCAGGTTTCCGCCCGCGCTCATGCCGGCGACGACGATCCGCTCAGGGTCGATCCGCAGCGCAGAAGCTCCTTCGCGCGCAGCCCAGCGCGTGACGGCAAGACAGTCGTCGCTCGCGGCGGGGAACTTGTGTTCGGGCGCCAGGCGATAGTCGACCGACAGCACGACGCACTGGGCTGCGGCCGCCAAATTGCGGCAGATACTGTCGTCGATGTCCAAGTTCCCGAGAACGAATCCGCCCCCGTGAAAGAAGACGATCAAGGGAAACGGACCTGCACCCAGCGGCGTATAGACGCGCGCGTTCACGCTGTCCGACGGTGTCGGGATCGAGCGATCGGTCACCGAGGCCAATTCCGGGCTGGGCGCGGTGAGGCCGGGCATGGGCTGCACGATGGCCGCGCGCGCATCGTGCAACGGCATGCGATGGAAGCCGCGATTCTTCGCCGCTTCGGTCAGGATCGGTATCAATTCAGGATCGACGGGCATCGGCACCTCCCCCCTCTTTCTAATGTCGCCACCACGCCATGAAAAGAGGCCGTTGCGGAGAGGCGCGGAGATCGACGTCGCGTTGCGTGGTTTTGTCTACGCCTCGCGCGCGAGCGCGACAAGCTTGTCCGTCTGCTGAAACGCCGTCGTGAGCGTGACCGCACCTGCCGGATCGGAAATCCGGTCGAAGGCCGCGGCGATGTTTTCCGGCGTCCGCTCGGCTTCCGGAAAATGCACGCCGACCGTTTCGGTGATCAGCGTCCGCGCGAAGGAACCGGCGCCGGCGCAGAGCAGCACCCGGGACGGCGCGTTTTCGGAGACCAGGAACAGCACGCCGGGCGTGATCGATTCGGGCGTCATCAGCCTGGCATCCGCTTCCGGCAGGAGACCCTCGGTCATCCGCGTCGCCGCCGTCGGCAGCAGCGTGTTGGTGCGGATATTGTGCTTTTCGCCTTCGAGGTGGAGCACGTTCATCAGCCCGACCATGGCCGCCTTCGCGGTTCCATAGTTGGATTGCCCGAAATTGCCGTAGAGGCCGGACGACGACGCCGTCAATACGATACGGCCATATTTCTGCTCGCGCATCGTGTCCCACACCGTCTTGGTGCAATTGACGCTGCCCATCACATGGACGTCGAGCACGGCTTTGAAGTCGGCCAGGTCCATCTTCGTGAACGTCTTGTCGCGCAGGATGCCCGCATTGTTGACCAGGAGGTCCACCCGTCCCCATCGCGCCCGGACCTGATCGACCATGTCTTGAACCGAAGAGAGCTCCACGACATTGGCGCTGGCCGCAATCGCGTCACCGCCGCTGGCCTGAATCTCGTTGGCGACTTCCGTCGCAACGGCCGCATCGAAATCGGCCACCGCGACCTTGGCACCGCGCGCCGCCAAGCCGAGCGCATGGCTGCGCCCCAGCCCGCGGCCTGCACCGGTAACGATCGCGACCCGGCCGTCAAAGCGAATATCCATGAATGCGCCCGTTTAGTAGTTGGGTTTCCGCTTCTCTCTAAAGGCCTTCAGCCCTTCCGCCAAGTCGCGGCTTTCGAGATGAGTTCGGAACGCCTCGATTTCGGCCCGCAGTCCCGCCTCGATCCGAGCCCGGAAAGGTGCCTGGGCCAGGGCCTTCATATGCCGCAGCACCTGCGGACTCTGGCGGCTGTAGTGCTCGGCGATTGCGCGGGCGCGCGGAAGCACCTGGTCGGCGGCTACCACCTCGTTGACCAGACCCCAATCCTTGAGTGTGCCGGCCGGAAAAAGCTCGGCGCTGTAGAGCATGTGATGCGCGTGATTGGCCGCTATCTTGATGGGGAGACGGACCGAGGAACCGCCAGCGGGAACGATTGCATATTTGGCGTGGCCGTCGCCGATCATCGCCTGGTCGGACGCGACGATCACGTCGCAGCACAGGGCCAGCTCCAGCCCGCCGGCCACCGTGACGCCGTTGATCGCTGCGATGGTGGGAAACGGCAGCCGTTCGACCTTGGTAAGGACGCCCATGTTGTAGGCGAGCGTCGCCAGAAGGCGTTGCGGATCGTCATCCCGCTGTTGCCCGAATTGGCGCAGATCGCCGCCGGCGGAGAAGGCCTTGCCCGCACCGGTAACGATGGCCGCGCGCACCGTACCATCGGCGGCAAGCCCGTCGACGATCCGCTCCAGAGCATGGACGACCTCGTCCGACATGGCATTCAGGGACGCCGGACGATTGAGGGTAATGGTCGCGACAGCGGCGGCCCGCTCCAAGAGAACCGGTTGTGATCCCGCCTCGTCAGCCATGGGCCACGACCGTGTAGCGTTGCGGCAGAGGCTCCAGTGCATCCTTCAATTTCTGAATGGCCGCGGCATCGCCGCTCTTCACTTCGACCTCGACCACCGTGTTCAGCTTCTCGTCCTTCGCGACGGCGATGGTGGGGACTATCCCGGGACCGAAAGCACGCTCGACTTCCAGTCGCACCTTCTCGGCGACGGCGCGGTCGCGCAGATCGTTCTTGACGACCTTGCCCACGGCGGTCGTCGGCAGGGCATCGATCACGATCACGCGCTTGGGCTTGGCCGGCGGCTCGGCAACACGGTCGCTCAGGAACTGATGCAGGAGGCTCGTGTCGAGTTTTGCGCCCGGTGACGGGACGATGAATATGATCGGCACTTCGCCCGCATAGGCATCGGGCATTCCGACGGCGGCGCTGACCTGCACGCCTGGAAAGGTGTTGGCGACATCCTCTATATCGGCGGGGTTGATGTTGTGCCCGCTGCGGACGATCAGGTCCTTTTCGCGGCCGGTCAGCACCAGCCTTTCATCCTCGGTCAGGTAGCCGACATCACCGGTGATCAGCCAGCCGTCCGGGCTGCGGATGCCTTGGTTATGCTTGGGATCGACGTACCCGGGGAAAATCTGTGGTCCCGTCACCACGACCAACCCGCTGGTCTGGGGCGGACATTCCGCGTCGCGCTGGGCCGGATCGAGGCTCATGATCTTCGTCTGCGAGAAGGGCGCCCGGAACCCGACGCTGCCTTGCAGCGGCGTGCCGCGGCCAGGATTGAAGGCGACCCCTGCCGCTGTCTCGGTCATGCCGTAAGTCTCGTAGAGAACTATTCCAGTGCGCTCAGTGAAGCGCTCGCTGACGGCCTTGGGACACACTGCCCCACCTGTGATCCCCATGCGGACGGTGCGGATATCGGCGCCGTCGATCGGCACCTCGGCCAGAGCCGTGATCGATGTCGGCACGCCACCGACGACCGTCACCCCGAACGCCTCGACGATCTTCCAATAGCGGCGCACGACCTCTTTGTCCCGCAGCCCATAGGGGGACGGGATGACCACATGGCCGCCGGCCGCCAGGAGCGAGAGGCCGCAAGTCATGGTGCCGCCCACATGGAACAGCGGGAAGCCATTGATCACGACGTCGTGTTCGTCGAAGCCATGGACCTGCGCGAAGGCCCAAGCCGCGTGGATCTGGTTGCCATGGGTCAGGCGCACCAGCTTGGGCCTCCCCGTCGTGCCACCAGTGTGGAATAGCGCGCAGACCGTATCGCGCGACGCGCTCGCCTCGAACTCCAGCCTGTCGCCACTGTGCTTGCCGACGGCATCGGCGAATTCGAGCATCGAACCCGCCGCAGGCCCGGCCTTGCCCAGCACCAGGATGCGCTTGAGCGACGGCGTCCGCTCGATCACGGTCAGCGCCTTCTCCCACATCGCCGCGTCCACATCCGGCGGCGAGACGACGAGAACCGTCGCGTTCTCCGCGGCCAGAAGATCGGCGACCACTTCGGCATTCAGCAGATAGTTGATCGTGCTGGCCACGCCTGCGATCTGGGCGCCCAGCAGCGCCTCCATCATGCCGTCGACCACAGGACCAAGGAATGCGACAGTCCCACCGCCGCTCTCGCGCAGAAGCCGGTGAAAGAGATTCGCCGCGCCAATGGCGGCTCGATAGAGTTCGCGATGCGAGAGCGTTCGTGGCCGGGCCGTGTCCCCGCCCGCCGGGAGAGTCGTCAGCGCCGGCCGGTCGGGATGAAGCTGCGCGGTCGCATGCAGCAGGTCGAGCAGCGTCCGGGCGGGGATCAGTTCGTCATAGGGCAGAGCCTCTAGCGCCTCGATATCGGCGATCGAGACGACGGTGCGGGCCGCCCGGGTGGTTTTGAAGGATGTCATGCGATTTCAATGGACCGCCGCATACATGATCATTTCCTCATCGGCTTCATCGCCGGTGAATTCTTCCACGATGCGCCCCTGTCGCGATACCAGAATCCGGTCCGACAGATGCAGAATTTCCGGCAGATAGGACGAGATCACCATCACCGCCAAATCCTGATCGGCCAGTTTGTTGACGAGTTGGTGGATCTCGGCGATCGCGCCCACATCGACACCGCGTGTCGGCTCGTCGAAGATGAAGAGTTTGGGTGACTGCACCAGGGCTTTCGCCACGACAACCTTCTGCTGGTTGCCCCCCGAGAGCTCGATCACCTGGGCGTCGGGATTGATCACCTTGATATTGAGCG
>CAZNZI010000883.1:0-7761 GCA_964577475.1 uncultured Rhodospirillaceae bacterium | reverse complement strand
GGCGTAGAAGGCCGAACCGGTCTTGAGCAGCGCCACCACTTCGGCGCCGCCGTCACGGGTGCGCTGGACGATCTTGTCGAGCTTCTCCTGGGTGGTCCAACCCATCTTCACCAGATCGGGGACCGGGATGCCGGCGACGGTGGAGTAGCGCAGCAGCGGCACCATCGTGTCGCCATGACCGCCGAGCACGAAGGCCGTCACGTCGGCGACAGAGACCTTGGATTCTTCGGAGAGGAAGTAGCGGAAGCGCGCCGAGTCGAGCACGCCGGCCATGCCGACCACCTTGTTGTGGGGCAGGCCCGAGACCTCGCGCAGCACCCACACCATCGCATCGAGCGGGTTGGTGATGCAGATGACAAACGCATTGGGCGCATGCTGCTTGATGCCTTGGGCGACCTGCGAGATGACCTTGGCGTTGATGCCGATCAGGTCGTCGCGGCTCATGCCCGGCTTGCGCGGCACGCCGGCCGTCACGATCACCACATCGGCCCCGGCGATCGCCTCATAGCCGTTGGCGCCCGCATAGGCGATGCTGATGCCCTCGATCGGGGTCGATTCGGCGATGTCGAACAGGACGACGTCGCCCAATTGCTTGAGGCCGATCAGATGGGCGAGCGTGCCGCCGATATTGCCAGAGCCGACGAGCGCAATTTTCTTGCGAGCCATGGAAGCGTCTCCCGGACGATGCTGTTGCGGGTAGCGCCCGCCCCGCCAGACCCGGTTTCCGGCCTTCGCGGCGAGGCCCCCCTGGGCGGTTTTAGGTACCGCGAATCGGGCTTAACGGCAAGTACTTAACCGCAGCGCAGCAAAGACTTAACGGTATGGCTGGGGGCCTGTCTTATCGCCTTCGGGGCAAAGCTTGCGGGCCTGGATATGCAGCCGATTGCATCGCGGTCCGGCGGCCGATCGTGGCCCCCTGCCGCCCCCCCTGATATACCGGTCCGGAAAGCGGCCCAGAGAGCGAGTGGCGGACGAAGATGGCGGACAGTGCGGACAGTGGAGTGGATGTTTCGGTCCTGATCCCGTCGCGCAAGCGGCCCGAGAAGCTGCTGCGCGCGATCGATTCGTTGAAGGACCAGACACGCCGGCGGCTGGAGATCATCGTCGGCCTCGACGACGACGACCCGACGGCACGCCAGCTCCCGCCGATCGAGGGCGTGCAGTATGTCATCGGGCCGCGGCCCCGTACCTTGGGTTCCCTGCTGAATACATTGGCGGCCCAGTCCACGGGACAATGGCTGATGGGCCTGGCCGACGAGTATGTCATCACCTGCGAGTCGGATTGGATCGCCGAAGTGCTGCGCGCCGGCCAGACGCTGCCGCGCGGGATCGGGCTTCTCTATCTGAACGATCTCCTGGAGCGCAATTTTCCGACCCTTCCCGTGATTTCGAGGCTCACCTACGAGACGGTCGGTTATTTCGTCAGCGACCGCTTTCCATTCTGGTTCACCGACACCTGGTGGAATGAAATCGCCGAATGCCTGGGTGGGAAGATCAAATTGCCGGTGGATGCCCGTCTTCCCGAAGCGCGTGGGAAAACCCACGGCATGGCCGACCTCGCCTTCTGGGTCGATTTTTTCGAGGCGACCCGGCCGCAAAGGGTCGCCGATGCGCTCAAGCTGCTGAAGGTGGCCTACGATCCCTACAGCGTCATGTATTTCGGCGCGATGGCGCAACTCGGGCGCGCGCAGGAGACTTGCGCACGGCGGACCGCCCATTTGCAATCGCCGGACTTCATCAATCAGTGGGGCGGTCAAACGGACTCGCCACCCGGCCCGCACTACGCCTCCGTCAAAAGCGAAGCCGAGCCCGTGGTCGCGCAGTTCCGGGCGGAACGCGCGAAGGGGACCGATAAGCCTCAGCCATCCTTCCAGACGGGACTCGAGGCTCAAGGCATCAGGGTCAAATCGAGATCCGACACCGGCACACGCTGAAGATCGCGCCGTTAACTCCGCTCAGGGCAAATGCTGCTGGCCCAAATACGCGGCCGATTGCATCTCCATCAGGCGGCTCACGGTCCGCTTGAACTCGAAGGCGCCGTCGCCGGTGGGGTAAAGCCCATCCGGGGGGGCCGCCGCCGAGCAGATGAAGTGCACATTGTGCTCGTACAGCGCGTCGATCAGGGTGACGAAGCGCTTGGCCGCGTCGCGCTCTTCGGGCCCCAGCAGCGGGATGCCGGACAGCATCACCGTATGGTAGAGCGAGGCCAGCGCCAGGAAGTCGGACGGCCCGAGCGCCGAACGGCAGAGTTCGTCGAAGGTGTACCAGACGATGCCGTCGCCCGCCCGCGGCGCGGCAAGCTTGCGGCCCAGCACATAGACGGTGTCGGCGATCGGCGACTTGCCGTTGTTGAGCGAGAGGAATTGGCTCTTCAGCGTCGCCTCGGTGGCCGGTGACGCGGGCGCGTAATAGACCGTGGCGTCGCGGTCGCGGCCAAGACGATAATCGCGCTCGGCCGCCAGTTCGAGCACGTCGAGCTTGTCCTTGATCTGGTCGATGAACGGCGTGAAACGGTCGCGCTGCAGCCCGTTCTTGTAGAGATCGTCGGGCGGCCGGTTCGAGGTGATCATCAGCACCACCCCGTTCTCGAACAGGCCCTGGAACAGCCGGCCCAGGATCATCGCATCGCCGATATCGGTCACCTGCAATTCGTCGAAGCAGAGCAGCCAGCTTTCCTGCGCGATGTCACGCGCGAGGCGCGGGATCGGATCGGCGTCCTTCACGCTCTTGTCCTGGCGCAGCACATGCAGCCGCTGCTGGGTGTCACGCATGAATTCGTGGAAATGGACGCGCTTCTTGCTGGCGACGGGCACCGAATCGAAGAACAGGTCCATCAGCATGGACTTGCCCTTGCCGACATCGCCGTAGAGATAGAGGCCCTGCTTGCCGACGCCTTCGAGCCCGTCATCGGCCAGCCAGGCGAGCTGATGCCCGCCATTGTGGTTGCCGCCGAAACCGAAACGGCTCAGCCAGCCACCCTGGCCCTGGTTCGGCTGATAGGCGGCGACCGCCTTGGCCAGGCTTTCCAGCTTGGCGACCGCCATCGCCTGCACGGGATCGGGATTGAGCTTCCCCTCCGCGAGCAGCGCACGATAGGCGGCGAGCGGACCGCTCATGCCCGACCCGTCCACCTCGACCGCTCCACCTCGACTCGTCCGGGGCCGATCAGCCGTCGGCGGTGATGCGGGCGATCAGCGCCTTCATGGTTTCTTCGGCCTTGGCATTCTCGACCTGGCAGGTGCCGGCGGCATGATGACCGCCGCCGCCGTATTCGAGGCACAGCTCGCCGATATTGGTCTTCGACGAACGATCGAGGATCGATTTGCCGATCGCGAAGACGGTGTTCTGCTGCTTCATGCCCCACATCACGTGCATCGAGATGTTGCACTGGGGATAGAGCGCATAGACCATGAAACGGTTGCCGACGAACACGGTCTCTTCGTTGCGCAGGTCGAGCACGACCATCTTCTTGTGCACCTTGCCGACGCGGCGCAGCTGTTCCTTGAACTTCTGATCCTGCTGGAAATAGAGCTCGACACGTTCCTTGACGTCGGGCAGCAGGAGAATCTGGTCGATGGTCAGCGTGCGGCAGGCATCGATCAGTTCCATCATCAACTGGTAGTTCGACTTGGTGAATTCGCGGAACCGGCCGAGGCCCGTGCGCGCGTCCATCACCATGTTGAGCAGCGACCAGTCCGACGGGAACATGATGTCTTCTTTGGTGAACTGGGCGGCGTCGCCGATATCCACCGCGACCATCATGTCGTTCCACGCGGCGGGAAACGCTTTGGCACCGCCGTAGTAGTCGTAGACCACCCGCGCGGCCGAGGGCGCATCGGGATGGATGATGTGGTTGTCGTGCTTGCCGGTGCGCACCGTCTCGGACAGATGGTGGTCGAAAGCCAGATGAGCGCCTTCGACATAGGGCAGGTTGGTGGTGATGTCCTTCGACGTGACCTCGATCTTGCCGTCCTGCATGTCCTTCGGATGGACGAACTTGATCTCGTCGATCATGTCGAGATGCTTCAGCAGAACCGCGCAAACCAGGCCGTCGAAGTCGCTGCGCGTAATCAGCCGATACTTTTCCTTGCTCATCCCCTGCTCCCACGCCCCACTGTGTGCCCAGAGAATATTATGTCGGCGCGCGTGGGACAATCGCTATGCGTCCGGGATGCAGATGATGCTTCCGTTGCTACCGGGTCCGGGCTAGACAAAGGCATGGCTGTGGGAAAAGCGATCCTTGTAAAGGCGTGTGCGGTCTTGGGATTGGCCGGGATGCTGGCCGGTTGCGGGGGCGGCAAGCCATTCGTGCTGACCGATTATCGCCAGCATCAGACGGGCCGCGTCGAGGTCTGCTACGACGACCACAAGACCACCCTGGACGAGGCCAGGAGCCTGGCCGACGGGGTCTGCGACCAGTACAGCCGCATGGCCAAGTTCGAGCTCGCGCAGCGCAACCAGTGCAACTGGCGCACACCCGATATCGCGCTGTTCTACTGCGTGGCCCGCCCCGGCGAAACGCCCCCACCCTTCGTACCGCAAAAAGCCCCCCTCAGAGGTGGGGCTTCGTAGGGCACAGACCTACAGTTCTCGTCATGGCCGGGCTCGACCCGGCCATCCACGACTTCTTCGCTCCACCGAAAAGATTGAACCGCCAAGGCACCAAGACGCCAAGGGGCTTTCCCTCTTGGCGCACTTGGCGTCTTGGCGGTGAATCTTAGTCTTAAGACGTGGATGCCCGGACGCGAGCATGCCTCGCGTGCCCGGGCATGACGAATCAGGTGGCGGCGAAGCAGTGCGCTTTGCCCGGCGCAGTTACCGCCGTTCGACCAGCTTTTCCTTGATGCTGGCGATCGCCTTCGCGGGGTTGAGGCCCTTCGGGCAGGCCGTCGTGCAGTTCATGATCGTGTGGCAGCGATAGAGGCGGAACGGGTCTTCGAGATTGTCCAGCCGGTCGCCCGTCGCTTCGTCGCGCGTGTCATGGACCCAGCGCGCCGCCTGGAGCAGCACGGCCGGGCCGAGATAGCGGTCGCCGTTCCACCAATAGCTGGGGCACGAGGTCTGGCAGCAGAAGCAGAGAATGCATTCCCACAACCCGTCGAGCTTCTCGCGCTCCTCGGGACTTTGCAGGCGCTCGCGGTCGGGCGGCGGCGGGGTATCGGACTTCAGCCAGGGCTCGATCGAGGCGAGCTGCGCATAGGGCACGGTGAGATCGGGCACCAGATCCTTCACCACCGGCATATGCGGCAACGGATAGATCTTCACGTCGCCCTTGATGTCGTCGATCGGCTTCAGGCAGGCCAGCGTGTTGCGCCCGTCGATGTTCATCGAGCAGGAGCCGCAGATGCCTTCGCGGCAGGACCGGCGGAAGGTCAAGGTCGAGTCGACTTCGTTTTTGATCTTGATCAGCGCGTCGAGGATCATCGGCCCGCAGTCGTCGAGATCGATCGTGTAGCTGTCGAGACGCGGATTGTCGGGCGTGTCGGGATTGTAGCGGTAGATCTTGAAGGTGCGCGGCCGCTTGGCGCCGGCGGGCGCCGGATGCGCCTTGCCGGGCTGGACCTTGGAGTTGGCGGGTAGTGCGAACTCGACCATGACGACTCCTTGCGCGTTCTCGCGCTTAGTAAACGCGCGCCTTCGGCTTGATGTATTCGACTTCGTTGGTCAGCGTATAGGTGTGCACCGGGCGATAGCCGAGCGTCACCTTGCCCTTCTCATCGACCCAGGCGAGGCTGTGCTTCATCCACTCGGCGTCGTCGCGATTGGGGAAGTCCTCTTGCGCATGCGCGCCGCGGCTTTCCTTGCGCGCATCGCCCGAATAGATCGTCGCCTTGGCGCAATCGAGCAGATTGGCCAGTTCCAGCGCCTCGATCAGGTCCGAGTTCCAGATCATCGAGCGGTCGTCGATGCGCAGATCGTTGAAACTGTCGAAAATCTCGTCGAGCTTCTTGCAGCCGTCCGACAAGGTCTGCGAGGTGCGGAACACCGCCGCGTCGTTCTGCATCGTGCGCTGCATGGCGAGGCGGATCTGCGCCGTCTTGTGGCTGCCGCTGGCATTGCGGATCTTGTCGAGGCGCGCGAGCGCCGCATCGGCCGAATCCTTGGGCAGCGGCTTGTGGCTCTCGCCCGGCTTCATCGTGGCGGCGGCCCTCAAAGCAGCCGCACGGCCGAAGACGACGATATCGAGCAGCGAATTGGTGCCGAGGCGGTTGGCGCCGTGGACCGAGACGCAGGCCGCCTCGCCGATCGCCATCAGCCCCTTGCACACCGCATCGGGTTCGCTGGCCGTCGGACGCAGCACTTCGCCGTGAATATTGGTCGGGATGCCGCCCATATTGTAGTGCACGGTCGGCAGCACCGGGATCGGCTCGCGGGTCACATCGACACCGGCGAAGATTTTCGCGGTCTCGGAGATGCCGGGCAGGCGCAGTTCCAGCGTCTCGGCACCGAGATGCTCGAGATGCAGATGGATGTAGTCCTTGTCCTTGCCGACGCCGCGGCCTTCGCGGATTTCGACCGTCATCGCGCGGCTGACCACGTCGCGCGAGGCGAGGTCCTTGGCGGTCGGCGCGTAGCGTTCCATGAAGCGTTCGCCGGCCGAATTGGTGAGATAGCCGCCCTCGCCGCGCGCGCCTTCGGTGATCAGGCACCCCGAGCCATAGATGCCGGTCGGGTGGAACTGCACGAATTCCATATCCTGGAGCGGCAGGCCGGCGCGCGTCGCGAGCCCGTGGCCGTCACCCGTGCAGGTATGCGCCGAGGTCGCCGAGAAATAGGCGCGGCCATAACCGCCGGTGGCCAGCACCGTCTGGTGGGCGCGGAAGCGGTGGATGGTGCCGTCGTCCATGTTGATGGCCAGCACGCCGCGGCACGACCCATCCGGGTCCATCACCAGATCGATGGCGAAATACTCGACATAGAATTCGGCGTCATGCTTCAGGCATTGCTGGTAGAGCGTGTGGAGCAGCGCGTGGCCGGTGCGGTCGGCGGCGGCGCAGGCGCGCTGCACCGGCGCTTCGCCGAAATTGCGCATATGGCCGCCGAAAGGCCGCTGATAGATGCGGCCGTCATCGGTACGCGAGAAGGGCATGCCGAAATGTTCGAGTTCGTAGACCGCGGGCACCGCCTCGCGGCACATGTATTCGATCGCGTCCTGGTCGCCCAGCCAGTCCGACCCCTTCACGGTGTCGTACATATGCCAGCGCCAATTGTCCTCGGCCATGTTGCCGAGGCTGGCGCCGATGCCGCCTTGCGCCGCGACGGTGTGCGAGCGCGTCGGGAACACCTTCGTCACGCAGGCGGTCTTGAACCCCGCCGCCACCATGCCGAGCGTGGCGCGCAGACCCGCGCCGCCCGCGCCGACAACGACGACATCGTAGGTATGATCGACAATCTTGTAATCACCGGCCATCGGCTCAGCCCCCCGCGAAGGCCACGCGCAGCACCGCTACCGCCGAGAAGACGGCGAGCAGCAGGGCCGCGAATTTGATCAGGATCAGCGTCGCCATCTTCTTGGCTTCGCCATGGACGTAGTCTTCGATCACCATCTGCATCCCGAGCGTGCCGTGATAGAAGACCATCGCAATCGTCAGGATCATCAGCGTCGTGTTGCCGGGACGCGAGATCCAGTGGTGCCACGCGGGCAAGTCCGATCCGGCCAGCGCGATCACCGACACGACGAACCAGATCGTGAGCGGGATCAGCGCCAGCGCGGTGAGGCGCTGATGCCAGAAGTGAACCACGCCTTCCTTGGCCGAACCG
>CAZNZI010000882.1:0-2568 GCA_964577475.1 uncultured Rhodospirillaceae bacterium | reverse complement strand
GTGTCGCCCTTGCCGTCAGCAAAATCGGAGTTGGTGATGATGGGGCACTTGAGCGCATCCTGCTTGACGGACGAGGTCGTCACCTGACTCCAGCTGTTGCCGCCGTAACCGTCGAGCAGTGCGATCGTCGCCTTCTTGGGACCGCACCACGACGGGTTCTCGGCCTGCGCCGAGACCGAGCACGCGAGAGCCACGACCGTCGCCGCGGCAGCGAGTGCGAGTTTCTGTGAAACCGTAATCTTCAATTTCTCCTCCTCCACTTAGGTTGGTTTGGCTTGTTTGATTGCGCTTACCGTCCATCGGATCGAGTAAACGCCGATACCAAAACCCAAGGCCAAGGCCTGGATGATGGTCTGAGCCGAATACGGCACCCCAACCGCGAGTGCGAATTGGCTCAATTGATTGAGGAAGAACGCGGCAAGGACGGTCGAGATCGGAAATCCACGACCGCCGAGCAGCGATGTTCCCCCCAGAACAACAACGGCAACGGAAGGCAGAAGCAGCGAATCGCCCTGGAATGCCGTCGGCTCGCGGGTGACGCCCGCGATCAGCACGCCCGCCATGCAGTAGAGCAATTGCGCGTAGACATAGGCCAAGAGTTGATGAAGCCGCACACGCAGTCCGACGGTGCGCGCGGCCAACGGATTGGCGCCGATCACTTCGAAGCGCCGGCCGGGAACGGTCTTCTTGAGGACGAACGACACCACGATCAGCGCGGCCACCGCGAAAAAGACGGTGTTGGGCACTCCCGCGATCTGGCCGCCGGCGATGGCGGCCAACAGCGTCGTGGTCGTCTTCGGCACGCCGCCGGAGACGGCGAACACGCCTGCATAGAGCAGCGCGTTCACGCCAATGGTCGCGACGATGGCGTTGAGCCCGAAGAGGCTGACCAGAATGCCGTTGATCAAGCCGGCCACGACCGCGCAGCCGATCGCCATCAGGATCGCGGTGAGGAGCAGGGTGTTGTCCCCCTGCGGGTAGTGGGTCGAGATGACGACCGCGAGCGAGACGGCGCCCGGCAGCGACAGGTCGAAGCCGCCCTGCTGCACCACCAGCAACTGCCCGAGCCCGACGATCGCGATGATGGCCGCGAAGGGCAGGCTTCCCTGCAAGGCACCGCCGGTCATGCTGGACGGCGCGAAGATCAGGCAGGCGAGAATGAGGACGATGGTGGAGATGACGACCGTGACAAAGCTTCTTGCCCGCGGCGCCAGAATCGTCTGTCGCAACCGAGACAAGGCTTGTGTCGAATCGACGATTTGGTTCACCCGTTGTCCCTCCACATCCCCCAGGGCCGTTCACGGCTCTTTTTCGCAACCACCCTTAAGGGCAAGTTCCGTGCCAATCCCGCCGATCACGGGATGTAATGTTCGGCGCGCAGGCGGTCGAACAGATGGCGCCATGAGTCCCAGCTGCGCATATACGAGGTGAAACCCAGCGCGCGGCTGCGGCTCATATCGGTGATACATTCTTGCGTGCGTCCAAGATCGGCATCGACATGCCACCAGGGCGCGATCTGCTCGATCTTGGTCTTTTGCAGACCGCTCTTCTTCACGATCCGGTCCCATTCCGGGCCGATACCGGCAAGCGCCTCGGCAAGCGGAGTGACGCGGCCGGGATAAGCAGCGGGCTCGATCTCGAAGTATTCGGCGATCAGCGCCCACATTTTCCGCCAGCGGAAATAGTCGCCGTTGACCACGTTGAAGGCCATGTTGGCGGCCTTCCTGGTCGTCGCTTCCCACACCAGATGCTTGGCCAGAATCCCGGCATCGGTCATGTCGACCAAACCGTTATGGGCTTCGGGCGAACCGGGGAACACGAAGGGCCGGCCAGTCGCCTTGCAGATTGTGGCGTAGACCGCGATCGATGTGCCGAGATTCATCGCATTGCCGGGTGCGAGGCCCAGAATCGTGTGGGGGCGCGCGACCGACCAGGTGAAGCCGTTCTTCGCCGCCACGTCGAACAGAACGTCTTCCTGCGTGTAATAGAAGTTCTCGCCGGGCAGGCGCGGCTGGTCCTCACTGAACGGCGTGTCGAGCTGCTGCGCTGCATAGTTGTCGAACGAACCGAGATAGTGCTTGAGGCCGGTTACCAGCGCCGCATGCTTGATCGGCGCGACGGCCGCAGCGCCTTCCAGCGCCGAGCGCAGCATGGCGCCGTTGACGCGGCAGTTTTCGGTCTCGGTCTTCTGGCGCGCCCAAGTGGCGAAGAAGATGTGCGTCGCGGTCTTCGCCTTGGCAAGCGCCTTGCGCGTCGCGGCCGCGTCCATCAGATCGCAGGCGATGAGTGTGCTGCCCTTGATCTTGAGATCGTCATGGGCCTTGCGCGAGACGCCGACGATCTTCCATCCGCCGATCTCCGCCAGATGCTCGGCCAGGCTGCGCCCGACGATGCCGCTGATCCCGAAAATCAGCGCCGTTTTGGTCTTCGTCGCGCGAACCGCTGTCTTGGCCATTGCCGCTCTCCACCGCTTGCAGGCGAACTGCTCGTGATCGGGCGATCACCGCCCAAGCGATGCCACCATTTGCCGCCTGATAAAGCAGCCGCCGTGCCACAGGACGGGCGGCA
>CAZNZI010000881.1:0-10253 GCA_964577475.1 uncultured Rhodospirillaceae bacterium | reverse complement strand
TCGGCCAGCACGAGGCGGCCTTCCGCATCGGTGTTGATCACCTCGATGGTCTGGCCCGACATCGACTTCACCACGTCGCCGGGGCGCTGCGCATTGCCGTCGGGCATGTTCTCGACGAGACCGGCCACGCCGACCACATTCACCTTGGCCTTGCGCGACGCCAGCGCCTTCATCAGGCCGATGGTGACGGCGGCGCCGCCCATGTCCCACGTCATGTCTTCCATACCGCCCGCGGGCTTGATGGAAATGCCGCCGGTGTCGAAGGTGACGCCCTTGCCGACCACGGCGAAAGGCGGCTCCGAACCGCCCTTGTTCCACTGCATCACCACCAGGCGCGGTTCCTTGACGCTGCCCTGGCCGACGCCCAGGAGCGCGCCCATGCCGAGCTTCTGCATCTCTTTCACGCCCAGCACTTCGACGGTGACGCCGAGCGATGCAAGCTTCTTCGCCTCGGCAGCCAGCGATTCGGGATAGATCACATTCGGCGGCTCGGAGGCGAGGTCGCGCGTCAGGAAGACGCCCTCCGACACGCCGTCGAGCGGCGCATAAGCCGCCTTGGCGGCGGCGCCCGCACCGGTCAGGATCGCCACATCGGTGACGGACGGCTTCTCTTCCTTCTTTTCCTTGGTGCGGTATTTATCGAAGCGATAGCTGCGCAGCTTGACGCCATGGGCGACGCGCGCGGCGAATTTGTCGGGGCGCAGCGGCGATCCCGCCGGCGCTTCGGCCAGGATCGAGAGCGCGGTTTCGCCCGAGGTCAGCACGGCGGCGATGGCGGCACCGCCGAAACCTTCGGCCGCATAGGCATCGACCGTCTTGGGTTCGCCCAGGCCGATCAGCAAGAGACGGTTCACGCCCAGGCCCGGCGGACTGTAGAGCGAGAGCATCTGGTCCTTCTTGCCCTCGAACCGGGCCGAGATCATCGCCTTGCCGACGAAGCCGCCGCTCTTTTCATCCAGTTGCTGCGCGAGCTTGCTCAGCTTCTTGCCGGCGAGAACGCCGACGACCAGCGCGCCGGAGGTGGGAAGGGTCGGCTTGGCAAATGCGATTTTCATGGAGCGGACGCCTTTTGGGATTTGAGCCTGGGGAAGGCCGCTACTCTAGCACCCGGACGGGCTAAGGAAAGGGGGCCGCGGTTATGCCTGCCCCGCCTCGACCGGCGGCATTTCGGCCGGCGGGACTTTGCGTTCCGCCAGCCACAGGATGCCGCCGGGCAGGGCGACCAGGGTGCTGGCCACGCCATAGAGCAGCGAGATCGCCAGCGCCTGGGCGGCGGGCACATGGGCGAAACCATAGAGCGTCACCATGGCCGCCTCGCGCGCCCCCCAGCCGGCCACCGAAATGGGGAGCGTCGCGATCAATACGGCCGGCATGAACAGCACCACGGCGTCGACGAAGGAAATGTCGACATGCATACCCATCGCCAGCACATAGGCGGCAACGCCAAGATTGAGATGGCCGATCAGCGCCACGATCAGCACGGGGACGATCCGGCCCGGGCGCAGGACCAGCTTGCGCGTATCACCCGCCAACTGGTGGAGGCCGCGCACCACTTTCCATTGCAGCAGCGCTTCGGGCAGGCGGTCGAGGACCATCACCACGACGGTGCCGGCGATCATCACCATCAGCAGCACCGGGAAGAGCCAGAGGCTGGCGGTGTGTGGCATCTCGGCGGCCAGCATCGGCTCGAACATGACCACGAGGAGGATCAGCGCGAAGACGGTCATCACGCGCTCGAGGATCACCGAATTGATCGAGGCGGCCAGCGGCAGGCCCGCGCGCCGCGTCGCCCACATGCGCACCGCATCGCCGCCGACGGCACCGGGCAGCACGAGACCGAAGAAGGTGCCGATCGCAAACAGGGCGGTGGCTTTCAGAAGGCCGATATGAGCGCCCAGCGCCCGCACCACCATCTGCCAGCGCAGGCCGCAGATGGAGAGCTGCACCACCAGCAGGGCCACGCAGCCGACAAAGGCCCAGGGCGACATGGTCTGGATCGCCTGCCAGGCCGCATCGATGTCGATCTTGCGCAGCAGCAGCCAGAACAACAGCGCGGTGATGCCCAGTTTCAGGGCGAGCGACAGCCAGCGATTCATGGGATCAGCGCTTGCCCCGGGTCATGCGGTCAGCCGCACGGGCTGCCGCTTCGGGCCCCAGGTGCCGGGCTTGGGTTCCAGCCGGCCCGGAAGGGGCGTGGCGCAGAACCGGCAGCATCCCGCGGCATCCAGATTCCAGGCGCCCAGCCGATACCAATCGCGTTCGATCAACAGATTTTTGCACGTCGGACACCAGGTACTGCCGCCTTCGGGATCGTGAACGTTGCCGGTATAGACGAATTGTAACCCAGCGTCGCGGGCAATTCGACGCGCCTGTGTCAAAGTTTGGGCCGGGGTATGGGGCTTATCGGTCATCTTCCAATCGGGGTGGAAGGCCGAGAAATGCAGCGGCACGTCGGGCCCCAAACGGTCATGGACCCAGCGCGAGAGGGCCAGAATCTCTTCGGGGGAATCGTTCTCGCCGGGGATCAGGAGCGTGGTGATCTCGAACCACACTTTGGTCTGGTGGCGCAGATATTCGAGCGTGTCGAGCACGTCCTGCAAATGGCCGCCGCAGGTCTTGTGATAGAAGCCCTCGGTGAAGGCTTTGAGATCGACATTGGCCGCGTCCATCTCGGCGAAGAACTCTTCGCGGGCGCCGGGCGCTATATAGCCCGCAGTCACGGCGACCGTCTTGATGCCGAGATTGCGGCAGGCCCGCGCGACGTCGATCGCGTATTCGAGAAAGATCACCGGGTCGTTGTAGGTGAAGGCGACGGAGCGGCAGCCGAGTTGGGCGGCGGCGCGCGCGATCATCTCGGGCGTGGCGGCATCGTTCAGCCGCTCGACCTCGCGCGCTTTGCTGATGTCCCAGTTCTGGCAGAACTTGCAGGTGAGATTGCAGCCCGCCGTGCCGAAGGACAGGATCGGCGTGCCGGGCAGAAAATGGTTGAGCGGCTTCTTCTCGATCGGATCGACGCAAAAGCCCGACGACCGGCCCCAGGTGGTGAGCACCAGGCGATCGCCCTGCCGTGCGCGGACGAAGCAGAGGCCCCGCTGGCCGTCGTTCAGCTTGCAATAGCGTGGACAGACATCGCATTGCAGCCGCCCGTCATCGAGCGCATGCCAATGCCGCGCCGGTACGATGGCGGAACTGGGGCTGCCGTCGAGGTCCATCAGGCGAATCTCGGGCGGGGATGGGGGTGGGGCAATGCCGCTCCAGGATGTGAGACGCGATACTCGCGACCACTACAGTCCGTCACCCCCGCGCAGGCGGGGGTCCATTTCGCCGCATGGACTCCCGCCTTCGCGGGAGTGACGGTTGAAATGTGGTGCCCTATGACGAATTTATGTTGAAGTAACCACGTCTTATCGCGCCATTGACCGTTTCGCCGTCAGGGCCGATAACGGGCGCATCGATCACGGCAGGCGGTTTGCGCATGCGTTTCATCGGCCGACTTATCGTCATCGTTCTGGCCGTCATCGGCGGCATGCTGGTGATCGGCACCGGATTCATGATCGCCGCTGTCCTGTCCGCGCAGCCCAAGCCGCTGCCGGAGAAGATGGTGCTGTCGGTCAATCTCGACCGCGGCGTGGCGGAAACCCGCAGCGACAGTCCCTTCGCTCGCTTCACCGATCACGATGTGGTGGTTCTCAGCGAACTGGTGCAGACCCTCGACCGTGCCGCTGCCGATCCGCGCGTCACCGCGCTGGTGGTCCGGCTCGACGGCGCCCAGATCGGAATGGCGGCCGCGCAGGAAATCCGCGATGCGGTCGCTGCCTTCCGCAAATCGGGCAAGCGCGCGGCGATCTTCTCCGAGGAACTCGGCGGGTTCGGCGGCTCGACGGTGGCGGCCTACATCTCGAGCGCGTTTAAAGAGGTCTGGCTGCAGCCCTCGGGCATCTACGGGCTCTCGGGTTTCATGCTGCAAAGCCCCTTCCTCAAGAACACCTTCGACATGATCGGTGTGCAGCCGCAATTCGCCGGCCGCTGGGAATACAAATCCGCCATCGAGACGTTCACGCGCGACAAGTTCTCGAAGGAAGCGAAGGAGACGATGGACGGGCTGGTCACCGCCTGGACACGGCAGGCCGTCGACGGTATCGCGGCGTCGCGCGGGCTGAAGGCCGAGGATGTCCGTGCCCTGATGGACAAGGGCATGCTGTTCGCCGACGAGGCGAAGCAGGCCGGGCTGGTCGATCACACCGGCTATTGGGACGAACTCGACAAATCCCTGACCGAGGACGGATCGAAGAAGATCGACATCAACACCTATGCCGACCGGCTGGGGCCGCGTCCGGAGGCGGTGAAGGTGGCGCTGATCGTCGGCGCGGGTCCCGTCACCTCGGGCGGGGGAAAGAGCGACAGCCCCCTCGGCAACGGCAACGCGATGGCGGCGGGCCGCATCACCCAGGCCTTCCGCGACGCGGTAAAGGATCCGCAGGTCAAGGCGATCCTGTTCCGCATCGACAGCCCCGGCGGTTCCTACACCGCCTCGGATGCGATCTGGCGCGAGGTCAACAATGCACGCCAGGCCGGCAAGCCGGTCGTGGTGTCGATGGGCGATGTCGCCGCGTCGGGCGGATATTTCGCCGCGATGGGCGCCGACCGCATCGTCGCCCAGCCCGGCACGATCACCGGTTCGATCGGCGTCTTCGCCGGCAAATTCGTTCTCGCCGATCTCTGGAAGAAGCTGGGCGTCAACTGGGACGAGGTCCATCAGGGCGCCAATGCCGGGATGTGGAGCGCCAACCAGGCCTTCACGCCTGCCGGCTGGGACCGGCTCAACGCGATGCTCGACCACACCTATGCCGATTTCACCGGCAAAGCGTCGGTGGCGCGCAAGATCGAGCCCAAGGCGATGGACGCCGTCGCCCGCGGCCGCGTCTGGCCGGGCGACAAGGCCAAGGAGATCGGCCTGGTGGACGAGAACGGCGGCTATGCCGAGGCTTTCGTCGCCATCCGCCGTCTGGCGCGCCTGCCGTCGCAGATGCCCCTGACGCTGGTGCCTTTCCCCGAGCCGCGCGATGCGGTGGAAGAGGTGATCCACACCATCCGCGAAGGCGGCGTGTCCGAGAACGCCGTGGCGGCGCTGCTCCTCCAGGCGCGGGTGGCGTCCGCCCTCGAGCCTTTCGCGGGCCTGTTCACCAAAGGCGACAACACGCTGCTGATGCCGCCCGTCGAGACGCGCTGATTTCAGAAATCGTCATTGCGAGGAGCGTTGGCGACGAAGCAATCCATTTTGCGGCACGATGGATTGCTTCGCGCAGCCTGTCCTCGGGCCGCGCTTCGCGCGAACCCGTGGGCCCGCAATGACGACGTAAGAATCACTCTGCTTGCTGAACTTGCATCAGGACCGGCGCCTCGACGATAGGCGCGGCAGGAGGAGGCACGACGGCGGCTTGCGCGGCCGGCCGTGGCGTCTTCGGTGACAGCCAGCGCCGGATGCGCGGCCGGGCCGGCAGTTCGACGAAGCGGTAGATCATCACGGCCAATGCCATCGAGCAGGCCGTCGCGACGGCGATACTGATCGCGAGCGATTGGCCGTCGGCGCGCATCGCTGCGATGATGTGGTAGCCGACGAACTGGTGGATCAGGAACAACGGGAACGAGATCGTCGCCACCAAGGCCAGCGGAACGCGGATCAGGGCGGGAACGCGGTCGGTGATCGCCAGCCACGACACGCCCGTCAGCAGGACCGTCACCACCGTGTAGAGCCAGCCGGGCGTCGGCGCGCGCCAGTCGGCACCGAACAGCGAGGTGGCGATGGCCAGGATCAGCACTGCGCCGGTGAGCGGCGTCGCCTCGTCGCGATGGAAGCGGCACAGCGCGATGCCGATGATGAAGAACTGCCCGTATCCGATCAGCAGCACTTCGCCGACACGGTGCGGGATGTGGGGCAGGGCGAATTGCAAGAGCGCGCTCATCGCCAGCCAGGCGAGGCAGAACCAGTCGATGCGCTTCATCGCGCCCATCAGGAAGACGGTGCCGATCATCGCGTAGAAGACGAACTCGTAGCCCAGCGTCCAGTACGACCAGTCCATCACCTCCTGGCCGAACAGCTCGGGCGCCATCGTCAGGTTGGCGGCGACTTTGAGCGGCGTCACGCCGGGAAGCTGGTCGAGCGGATCGAGGATCAGCACCAGTGTCGTGATCGCGAGGCAGCAATAGAAGGCGGGCGCCAGGCGCGCGGCGCGCGCGGCCAGGAAGTGGCGGAGCGTCGGGCTCCTGGACAGCGTCAGGAACATCACGAAGCCGCTGATGATGAAAAAGACCTCCACGCCGTAATGGCCGTAGCGGTCCATCCAATTCTGGAAATCGCCTTCGTGGAAGGTCAGCCCGTATTCGCGCAGGAAATGGTAGGCGAGAACCGAGAGGCCCGCGAAGCCTCGCAGAGAGTCGAGCCCGACCAGCCGCGAGCCCCGCTCGTTCGTCACGCCCATCGTCCGCAGTCCTGTTTTTTCTTTTCCCAAGTGGGAACAGAAATGCCTGACCGGCGCGGCAACGGGTGTGACTATGCTGGGCCGATTTTGTGACGATTCGGCACTTTTCCGTCCGTCATGGCCGCACTTGATGCGGCCATCTCATTGAAATGAACGCAGAGATGCCCGGGTCAAACCCGGGCATGACGGTTTTAAAGGAATTGGTCAGGCGGCGTCCGCTTCACTCAATGTCGTGAAGGAGGTGTCGAGCAAGTCGTGCAGCGTCTTCACCTGCTGGGGCCCGAGTTTCGTTTCGATCTCGTCCTGCGCCGCGCGCCAGAGCGGCTTGGCGCGTTCCCAGGTGCTGCGGCCCAGCTCGGTGAGTGCGATGCGTTTGCTGCGCTTGTCGTCACCCGGTTCGAGCACGAGCAGCCGCGCGGCGATCAGCGGCTTTAGCGTGCGGGTCAGCGTGGTGCGGTCCATGCCGAGGATCTCGGCCATGCCGTTGACACTGGGCGGGCCGCTGCGCACCAGGTTGGAGAGCACCGAGTACTGGTTGAGCGTGAGACCGACCGGCAAAAGATGCGTGTCGTAGATGCGCGTCATTTGCCGCGCGGTGCGGCGCATGCGGAAGCAGGTGCAGCCGCGCGGGCGATTCGGGTCGCGGGCTCCGGCGTAAGTCTCAGGCATCGGCTTTGCTCCCGGGACGGCGCGGCACCACCAGCAGCGCGGTCAGCACCTGTACCACTTCGTCGTTCTGATTGCGCGTCTCGGTGCGCATGCGGCGCATCCCGCGGTCGGGCTTGCTCTTCGACGGAATCGTTTCGAGCACTTCGCTCACCGCGCGCAGCGTATCGCCGGGCCGCGTCGGACGCGGCCATTCGATCTTCTCGATCTCGCGCGCGATCAGCCCGCCGGTGGGGATATGGCCGCTCTTGATCAGGAGCGACATGGTGAGGCTCGCGGTCATCCAGCCGCTGGCAGCCAAACCCCCGAACAGGGTCTTCTTCGCCGCCTCGGGATCGGTATGAAAGGGCTGCGGGTCGTAGCGCGTGGCGAAGGCGATCACCTCGTCCTGATCAACCGCAATCGTGCCGGTTTCATAACGTGTGCCGACGACGAAATCGTCGAGATACATCGGGAGCCCTCCGCGGGACGCATGGCGGCCATGGTCAAAGACTCTTCCCCATGGCACTCCAATAGGTGTAATTACACTTGTTCGCGGCCATGGGTCAAGCGCGGTGCAGTGTCACGCGCCCCACAGCGGGCCGGGGTGAGGGGTCATCGATGCAGGCTTTGGTTCGCCGGTTGGATCAGCGCTACGCCTGGGTGGTGGTGGCGGGGATCTTCGTCTTGCTGATGATCTCGGCCGGCGCGCGCAGCATGCCGGGCGTGCTGCTGGTGCCGATCGAGACCGATCTCCACTGGGGCCGCGCCACGACTTCGGGCGCCGTGTCGGTCGGCATCGCGCTCTACGGGCTGATGGGTCCGTTCGCCGCCGCCCTGATGCTGCGCTTCGGCCTGCGCCGCACGATTCCCGCCGCGCTGGTTCTGCTCGCGATCTCCTGTGCGCTCAGTACGCGCATCGATGCGGCCTGGCAGCTGGTCGCCACCTGGGGCGTGCTCAGCGGCCTCGCCACCGGCACGATGGCGAGCGTTCTGGCGGCGACCGTCGCCAATCAATGGTTCCGCAAGAACCGCGGCCTTGCGCTCGGCATCCTGACCGCCAGCGTGCAGACCGGCCAGCTCGTCTTCCTGCCCGTTCTGGCCACGGTCACGGAAAACGCCGGCTGGCGCAATGCAAGCCTGATCGTCGCGGGTGTCGCGCTGGCGATCATTCCGCTGTTCCTGTTCTTCGTGCCGGAGCGGCCGTCGGCGGTCAACATTCCGCCGCTGGGCGGCACTGCGATCGAGCCGCCGCCCGCCGAGAAGCGCAACCCGATCCTCAACGCCTTCGGTGCGTTGAACCGCGCCGTGCGCGTGCCGCGCTTCTGGCTGCTGGCCGGCAGTTTCTTCGTCTGCGGCCTTTCGACCAACGGGCTGATCGGCACCCATATGATCGCGCTCTGCGCCGATCACGGCCTGCCGGAAGTGAACGCCGCCTGGCTGCTGGCGGCGATGGGCGTGTTCGACCTGTTCGGCACCACCGCCTCGGGCTGGCTGTCGGACCGCTACAACAACTGGGCGCTGCTGGGCTGGTATTACGGGCTGCGCGGCCTCGCGCTGCTGTTCCTGCCCTTCTCCGATTTCGGCATCTCGCAGCTCACCGTATTCGCGGTGTTCTACGGCCTCGACTGGATCGCCACCGTACCGCCGACCGTGCGCCTGACCACCGAAGCCTTCGGCGAAAAGGACGGGCCCCTGGTCTATGGCTGGATCGCGACCGGCCATCAACTCGGCGCGGCGACGGCCGCCCTCGGTGCCGGCCTGATCCGCAGCGAATATGCGTCCTATATGGCGGCGCTGGTGGTAGCGGGCCTGGCCTGCGTGATCGCCGGGCTGACCCTGACGGGTGCCGCTTTCACCAAGCGCCCCAAGGGCCCGATCGCCGCTGTGACCTGAAACAAGCCTGTGGCTTGCGTCTCCCGATTTCTCCGGTAACGTGGCCGGAGACCGGGAGAGGCGCCATGCCGCAGATCAGGGCCAACGGGATTGATATCGAATACGAGAGCTTCGGCCACGCGACCGATCCCACGGTCCTCTTGATCATGGGCTTCGCCGCGCAGTTGACGCTCTGGCCGCTCTCGCTCTGCGAGGGCATCGCCGCCAAGGGCTTCCGCGTCATCCGGTTCGACAACCGCGATGTCGGCAAGTCGACCCATTTCCTGGATAAGCCCACCCCCGATCTGCGCGCGGTGATCGGCCAGGTCACCAGCGGGCAGAAGCCGGTGATTCCCTATCAACTCGACGACATGGCGACCGATGCGGCGGCGCTGCTCGACGCGCTTGGTATCGCGCAGGCCCATATCGTCGGCGCCTCGATGGGCGGGATGATCGCGCAACTGGTCGCCGTGCATTATCCAACCAAGACGCGCAGCCTGGTCTCGATCATGTCGACCACCGCCAAGCGCGACCTGCCGCCGCCCAAGCCCGAAATTCTGGCCGCGCTGATGGACCCGCCCGCCAGCACGTCGCGCGACGACCGGATCGCCGCCGCCATCAAGGGCTGGAACGCGATGGGCAATCCCGGCTATCGCGATAGCGATGCCGTTCTGCGCGCCCGCGCCGAACGCGAGGTCGACCGCGTGCCGTGGGAGCCGACCGGCTTCGCGCGGCAGATGGCGGCCATCATCGCCGCGCAGCCGCGCAACGAAGTGCTGAAAAGCGTGCGCGTGCCGACGCTGGTGATCCACGGTGCCGATGACGGGCTGGTGCCGCCCGAAGCCGGGCAGGACACAGCAGCCAGCATCCAAGGCGCCCAACTCGCGATGATCCCCGGCATGGCCCACGACTTCTCCGAGCCGCTGGTGCCGGTGGTGCTGAAGCCGTTGACCGAATTCCTGACCCATGTCGAGGCGCGGCTGAGCGGGGCGTGAGGCACACTCTAGCTTTCTCGTCATGCCCGGGCTTGACCCGGGCATCCACGCCTTAAAGATTTCACCACGAAGGCACGAAGGTGGTGAAGGACACGAAGGAAGAATTTTTTCTTCGTGCTTCCTTCGTGTTCCTTCGTGCCTTGTATGTGAGCGTGGTTGATCGGGCATACTGATCATCCGGCAGGGAGCCCGGACGTGCCTCGGGTTAAGCCCGACACGAAGCATGGAGCCCCTGCCGCCTTGCCCGCCTAGTCCGAAC
>CAZNZI010000880.1:0-1711 GCA_964577475.1 uncultured Rhodospirillaceae bacterium | reverse complement strand
TGGGCGGTGAACTGGAAGTCCTTCGCCTTCAGCTTGTCGTCGAACTCCTGGAGGTTGGTGACGAGCTGGTCGACCTGCGGGGCTACCTCGTCGAGCTTGCCCGCGAACAGCGGCGCTTCGATCGCATGGAAGCCGGCTTTCGCGTCGGGCCAGGCATCGATCTGCTCGTCGAGTTCCGAGAAGAATTCGCCCGTGAAGATTTCGGCCCCTTCCCAACCCACACGCGCCTTCTTCCAGGCAGCCTGTGCGCCGGCCACGTCCTTGGCCGCGACCTTGGCCTTCAGTTCCGTGGCACCGGCCAGCGCCGCGTCGATCTTGCTGATCCCATAGGCCTTGAACGACTTCAGCCCGGCATCGAAAGCGTCGGCATGCGCAGCACCCGTGAACGCGACACCCATCGCCAGACCGGCCGCCAGCGCCACAACGTTCCGCTTCGCGCGGCCAAAACCCTTCGTCGTCATACAAGGCTCCGTAGATGCAATTGGAAACGAGTCGCATTTCTATTGCGAACCATTCGCAATTGCAAGCCGAATCAAATTGCTAGTTAACGGATAAGACTCGGGAAAACACCGGTTGTTCCCGGCCGGGCCTAGAACAAGTCGCCCTGGCTGCTCGGCTTTTCGCCCTTCTTCTTCGGTGCGGTTTTTGCAGCCGGCGAAGCGGCGGGAATGGCGGCGCCCTCACCCACCGTAACGGGCACCACGGTCTGGCCTTGGAAGGTGACGGTCCAATGATCGCCGGCTTTGGCGCCGGCGCCGGTCGTCACGGGTACGCCATCCGTATCGCGCACGAGGGCGAAGCCGCGGCGCAGGACCTGTTCGTAGGAAAGCGTGTCGAGGAGGCGGCCTGCCGCATCGAGCGCGGTCCGGCGGTCGGCGATGCGCCGCTGCATGGCGATCTTCAACCGGTCGACGGCATGGCCGAAACGATCCTTTCCGCGCACGACCGCTTGCTGCTCGGTCGCGCGGCGCGCCTTCAGCGCCGGATCGAGCCGTCCCGCGATCTGGGTGAAGCCGGCGCGGCGCCGCTCGATCCAGACCGGCAGTGCGTTGTGCAGCCGCTCGGCGCGATCGTCGAGTTGCTGGCGGCGTTCCTCGACGCGCCGCTTGAGATCGGGCAAGCCACGCGCCGCATGGGCGAGACGCAGGCGCCGTTCTTCGAACAGGCGGTTGGCACCCGCGATCATCCGCTGGCCGTGATCGGCGACGGTGACGATCAGGTCGCGCCGGACAGGCACGGCCATCTCGGCCGCCGCGGTCGGCGTCGGCGCGCGCTGGTCCGACGCGAAATCGATCAGCGTGGTGTCGGTCTCATGGCCGACCGCCGAGATCAGCGGGATATCGGACGCGGCCGCCGCGCGCACCACGATCTCTTCATTGAACGCCCAGAGATCTTCGAGACTGCCCCCGCCGCGCGCGACGATCAGCAGATCGGGCCGCGGCACGGCGCCCCCCGGCGTCAGCGCGTTGAAGCCGTCAATCGCCGCCGCCACCTGCCCGGCCGCGCCATCGCCCTGCACCGCGACCGGCCAAACCAGCACGTGACGCGGAAACCGATCGGAGAGGCGATGGAGAATGTCGCGGATCACGGCACCCGTGGGCGAGGTGACGACGCCGATCACCTGCGGCAGGAAGGGTAGCGGCACTTTGCGGTCGGCGTCGAACAGGCCTTCGGCGGCCAGTTTCTTGCGGCGGTCTTCGAGAAGTTTGAG
>CAZNZI010000879.1:0-4482 GCA_964577475.1 uncultured Rhodospirillaceae bacterium | reverse complement strand
ATACCGACCAGCCGACCGGTCTCCAACTGATCGTCTATCTGGTGATCGTCGCCGTCTTCTATGCACTTGCCCATTTCGTCCAGAAGGCCCACGCCAAGGCCCATCGGCACCGCCACGCGGGCGCGCATTGACGTTTCCAATGGCTCCTGCCTGATCTAGGATGCCGCTTCTGCGAGGGAGCGATGTAGCGAGCATGGGCGTGCAGCCCCTTTCTTCCATGACGACACGGCGCGCGCTGGCCACTGGGCTGGCGTTGGCGGTGCTGTTCTGGCAGGTGCTGCTTTCGGGCGGGGCGGCCGGTCAGCTCATGGCGCCGATCCAGGTCGGCGAAGCTGGCCTGATCATCTGCACCGAACACGGGATGCAGACGCTGCCGCTGGGCGGCGCGCCGAGCCACGATCCCGCCGATCATTCCGCGCCGCCGTGCCCGTGCTGCCTCTCTTTTGCCGCCGCCGATGCCGCGATCCTGCCGCCCGCGACGATGCTGGCCGCGCCTGCCTGGGTCGCGGCGCCGCAGACCATCATCACCGCGGCGACGATCCCTTCGCCGCTCTCCGCCCCCGATCCGCTTCAACCGCGCGCACCGCCCGTTTCGGTCTGAACCCCTTGACCGGCGTCCATGGTGGCCGCCGGTGGTCAGATCGAAAGGAGTCCGGACCATGACGTCCGCAGCATCCCGTTATCGCTTCGCCGGCGCCGTCGCGCTCGGTGTCGCACTGTTCAGTTCACTCGCTTACGCCGATGAGGTGAAGGCCGGCGATATCGCCGTGCTCGACGCCTGGTCGCGCGCCACGCCCGCCCGCGCCGGCGGCGCGTTCCTCACCATCCGCAACGACGGCGCGACCGCCGACCGCCTGACCGGCGTATCGTCCGACGCCGCGCCGATGGCCGGTATTCATGAAAGCAAGGAAGAGGGCGGCGTCATGCAGATGCGGCCCGTCGACGGCATCGATGTGCCCGCACACGGCACGGTCGCCCTGAAGCCGGGCGGCTATCACATCATGCTGATGGGTCTCACCAAGCCGTTGAAGCCCGGCGAGACGTTTCCGGTCACCCTGACCTTCGCCCATGCGGGCAAGGTCACGGTGAATGTCGCGGTGAAGGCCGCGGGCGAGTCCGAGTCCATGGACATGAAGTCCATGGGTCACGATTCGAAGCAATAAACTCAGCTCTTCCGGAGACTCTCCATGACTCGCGCGCATCTCGGTGCGGCAGTGATCGCCGCTGCCTGCCTTTCCGTATCCTCATCCGCCTGGGCGCATGCCGTCTGCGGCAACCGCGTCTTCCCCGCTACGCTGACCATCGACGATCCCGGGGTCGGCGACGAACTCTCGCTGCCTTCGATCAATTATGCTCCGATCCCCGGCGGTGCGGGTGGCGGGCAGAACACCGCATATGGCTTCGAATGGGACAAGACGATCACCGAGCATTTCGGCATCTCGGTCGAAGGCGGTTATATCGACCAATCCAATGCCGGTACCCATCTCACCGGCTGGGACAATCTCGAAGTCGGCCTCAAATACGAATTCCTGTGCAGCGATTCGAACGAATTCATGGCGTCTTTCGGTGTCAGCCGGGAATTTGCGAAGAGCGGTTCGGGTAATCTGGTGAATGCGGGGGTGGTCGATGGGACCAGCAGCACCACGCCGACCTTCTATTTCGGCAAAGGCCTCGGCGATTTGCCGATCGGCTGGGCGCGCGCCTTCGCCGTCACTGGCGAGGCGGGCTACGGCTTCTCGGACTCGCCCAATGCCGATCCCGATCAATGGAGCTACGGCATGTCGCTGCAATATTCGATCCCCTATCTCCAGCAGCATGTGAAGGCGTTCAACTTGCCGAGCTTTGCCGCCAACCTGACGCCCTTGGTCGAGGTGAATTTCAGCACCGTCGCCAACGGGCCGACGCGCGGGCAAACACTCGGCACCGTCGCGCCAGGTATCCTTTACGATGCAGATGCGTGGCAGTTGGGGCTCGAGGCGGTGCTGCCGGCCAATGACCTGACGCGCCAGTCGCAAGGCGTCGGCTTCGTGGCGCAGTTGCACTTTTTCCTCGACGATATCTTCCCCACCACCATCGGCAAGCCGCTGTTCTCAGGAGACGGAGCATGAACCGATTTATCGCCATCCCGGTCTTTTGGGCCGGCCTCCTGACGGCGGGCGGGGCCTGGGCACATGCCCATCTCGTCTCGTCGGAGCCCGCGGTGGGAAGCACGGTCGCGGCGGCCGGCTCGCTGAAACTCACCTTCAGCGAAGGCATCGAGGTCAAGTTCTCGAAGGTCGAGGTGACTGGCGCCGACGGCAAGGATGCGGGCGCCGGCGCGATCGCGTCCGATCCCGCCGACAGAAAAATCATTGTGGTGAAACTGCCGGGGGCTCTTGCATCCGGCAGTTATACGGTGCATTGGCATGTGGTCTCGGTGGACACCCACCACACTGATGGCACGTTCACCTTCACTGTGAAGTAGAGCCGTATGTCGATCGCCATCGTTGCCAGCCTTTTTCTGCACTACGCGGTAACGCTGGCGATCTTCGGCGCGGCGGCGTTCCGCCTGCTGATGACGCCAGATCAGACGCGCGCGATTGACCGGCAATTGCAACGCCTCGCCGGCATCCTTGTGGCGGTAGCTCTTGTCAGTGCTGTCGCTGTCTTGATGGTTGCCTCCAGTTCGATGAGCGGTGCCTGGAGCGGCGCCGTTGATCCGAAAGTGATCGACGAAGTTCTGCTGACCACCAGTTTCGGCAAGATCTGGTCGATCCATCTCATCCTCGTGGTCGTTCTTGGATTTATATCGGCCGTGCGCGTGCCATTGGCGCGGCCGTGGCTCGCGATCGTGACCTTCCTGATCCTGGGCACCTTCGGGTTCGTCGGCCATGCGGCGATGGTGGAAGGCGTGGCCGGCGATCTGCGGCGGCTCAATCAGGTCGTCCATCTGATGGCGGCCGGCGCCTGGCTGGGCGGGCTTATTCCCCTGGGGCTGGCCCTCATGACGCATCGCACGGCGCCGGAGCGCGCAGTGCCGCTGCTCCATCGCTTCTCGGCCTACGGCACGATCGCCGTGGTCCTGGTGCTGGCAACCGGTGTGATCAACTCGGTTGCGCTGGTTGGCACATTCGGCGCCTTGGTGTCGCCAGATTATGGCTGGACCTTGCTTGTAAAGATCGCTTTGGTCGCCGTGATGCTGGCGCTGGCCGCGTTCAACCGCCTCCGGCTTTTGCCGCGCCTCACGCACGAGGTGGCCTATGCGCGCCGGTTGCGGCAATCGATCGTCCTCGAACTCGTCCTCGGCATCGCCGTCGTCCTGGCTGCGAGCCTGCTCGGCACGCTGGCGCCACCGATCCATCCCTGAACGAACCGACTTAGTGAATGCGGCCGAGCTCGCGGGTGAAGCGCGCTTCACCGGGCGTGATCACCCGCGCCGAACAGACGCGCACCGAATGCACCCGCCCATCGAGCTTCTTCTCCCAGAAGGCGAGGAACTTCTTCAGCACGGGAAAGTCGGGAAGGAGATCGAGCTCCTGCCAGACATAGGTCTGCAGGAGGGTCGGATGGTCGGGCAGGCGATAGAGAATTTCGGCGGTCGTCAGGCGGTAGTCGTTCAGCTGGAGTGCCAAAGAGGACATGCACATCCCTCCATGAGGGTGAACGGGGCCTGGATGAATTTTAAGAGTCAGACCCATTGCCGAAGCAAGAAATTTATTTGGGAATTCAATGGATTAGCAGCAAGCCGTGGAGACTGCTGCCAAAATCTTCCGAGTCTTCTTGACTCGGTTTATCCACACCATTAGATCGTTGGCACTCCTCACGGGGGAGTGCTAACAATCCGGCCTTAAATGGCTCGTTTTACGGAGGCTTTCAGATGAAATTCCGACCGCTCCATGATCGCGTGGTCGTTCGTCGCATCGAGCAGGAAGAGAAGACGCTCGGCGGCATCATTATTCCCGACACCGCCAAGGAGAAGCCGCAGGAAGGCGAAATCGTCGCCGTCGGTCCCGGCGCTCGCGGCGAAGACGGCAAGATCCAGGCGCTCGACGTGAAGGCGGGCGACCGCATCCTGTTCGGCAAGTGGTCAGGCACCGAAGTCAAGATCGATGGCGAAGAGCTGTTGATCATGAAGGAGTCGGACATCATGGGCGTCATCGAGGCCGGCAAGAAGTCGTCCAAGGCCGCCTAAGTCGGCAGAGCCCTATCAGGAGTTGAGAGACAATGGCTGCTAAAGACGTGAAATTCGCTACCGACGCGCGCTCGCGGATGCTGCGCGGCGTCGATATCCTCGCCGACGCGGTGAAGGTGACCCTGGGCCCGAAGGGCCGCAACGTGGTCATCGAGAAGTCGTTCGGCGCGCCTCGCATCACCAAGGACGGCGTCACCGTCGCCAAGGAGATCGAGCTGGCCGACAAGTTCGAGAACATGGGCGCCCAGATGGTGCGCGAAGTGGCCTCGAAGACCGCCGATCTGGCGGGTGACGGCACCACCACCGCCACC
>CAZNZI010000878.1:0-6030 GCA_964577475.1 uncultured Rhodospirillaceae bacterium | reverse complement strand
TTCATCACCGCGCGGGCGCGTTCCGAATCGGTGCCGATCACGACCCGGTCGGGCCGCATGAAGTCGGCGATGGCCGAACCCTCGCGCAGGAATTCGGGATTGGAGACCACGTCGAATTCGGCATCGGGCCGCGCCTCGCGGACAATCTTTACCACCTCGGCGCCGGTACCGACCGGCACGGTCGACTTGGTGACGATCACGGTATAGCCGGTGATCGCTTCGGCGATCTCCTTGGCCGCCGCGTAGACGTAGCTGAGATCGGCATGGCCGTCGCCCCGGCGGCTGGGCGTGCCGACGGCGATGAACACGGCATCGGCGCCCTTCACCGATTCGGCGAGGTTGGTCGAGAAGGAGAGGCGGCCGGCCTTGACGTTCTCCGCCACCATCTGCTCGAGGCCCGGCTCGAAGATGGGCATCTTGCCCTTGCGCAAGTTCTCGATCTTCGCCGTGTCCTTGTCGACACAGACCACGTCCATGCCGAACTCGGAAAAACAGGCACCGGACACCAGGCCCACATAGCCGGTGCCGATCATCGCGATACGCATCGTCCGTTAGTCCCCTGGCTTGCAACCCTGGACGGGCTTCAGTTCAGTTCTTTGAGGAAATCGCGCACTGGCTCGCGCATGTCGGGCCGTTCCAGGGCGAAGTGGAGATTCGCCTCCAGCCAGCCGACCTTGTCGCCACAATCGAAGCGGCGGCCCTTATAGCGCAGCCCGTGGAACGGCACGCTGCCGATCGTCTTCGCGATCGCGTCGGTGAGCTGAATCTCGTCGCCCGCGCCCTTCATCTGCTTGTCCAGATGCTCGAAGACGCTGGGGTGCAGGATGTAGCGGCCGATGATCGACAGGGTTGAGGGCGCGTCCTTGGGATCGGGCTTCTCCACCAGGCCCTTGGCCTTGGCGAGGCGACCGTCATCGTTCTCGACATCGAGGATGCCGTAGCGCTTGGTATGCTCGCGCGGCACGTCCGCGACGGCGACCACATGGCCGCCGACATCGGTGTGCGCGTCGACCAGCTGCTTCATGCAGGCAACGTCGGCCAGAACCAGATCGTCCGGCAGGATGACGGCGAAGGGTTCGTTCTCGACCAGATCGCGCGCGCACCACACCGCATGGCCGAGACCCATCGGTTCCTGCTGGCGCGTGTAGGAGACCTGACCCGATTTCGGCATCCACGAGCGGACCAGATCGAGCTCCGCGGTCTTGCCGCGGTCGCTGAGCGTGCGCTCGAGATCGGGCGCGTGGTCGAAGTGATCTTCCAGCGCGGTCTTGCCGCGGCCGGTCACGAAAATGAAATGTTGGATGCCGGCGGCTTGCGCCTCTTCGACGGCATACTGAATGAGCGGCTTATCGACGACGGGCAGCATTTCCTTCGGCATTGCCTTGGTCGCCGGAAGGAAGCGTGTACCGAGGCCGCCGACGGGGAAGACGCATTTTCTGACGCGTTGGACCATGGATCGGGAGATCTCCTGATCGGGAGGGGCCTGACCTTGTGCCACGGCAAGGCCGGGTGCGCAATACGATCACAGACTTGCCCCAGAAGTCTCCGTTTCTGGGCCTTTTTCAAGCGATTCCACACCGAGCTGCGACAGGCCCAGTGCGTCGATCATGTGGCGCAGTTCCTGGCGGGCGGCCACCTGGGACATGGTCAGCGACGTCCGATGCCCGCCGAGATCGAGCAAGGTCAGCCCGTCGAGGAAGAGTTCGCGATAGATCACGCGCTCGGAGAGACCCGGGATCAGACGGAAACCGATGCGTTGCGCGAGCGCCGTCAGCAGCCGTTCCATCTCGCGCTTGTTCTTGGCGTCGAGATGGGAGAGGCGGTTGCGCAGCACGAACCAGTCGGTCGGTTTCTGCCGGCGCATCGCACGATGCTTGCGCGCATCCCAGACCATCTCGCTGTAGGGACCGGGGTGATGCACCTGCCGCTTGGCCGGATCGATGCGGCCAAGCGGGTCGAGATCGATCAGGCTGTCGTTGAGCGGTGTCACCAGCATATCGGCATGAGAATGGGCGGTGCGCGACAGCGGCTGGTCGCTGCCGGGCGTGTCGATCACCAGCGCGTCGCAGCGTTCGGCTAAGGCGAGAATCGTCTCGGTCAGGCGTGTCTGGTCGCCGATCGGATCGAGGGTCGCGTTGATCGCCTGGTGCTCGGGCATGCGCAGCCTGAGTCCAGTATCGTTGCGGCGCTGGCGATGCTGGATGTAGCGGGTCAGGGTGGCCTGCCGCGCGTCCAAGTCGAGCGTGGCGACCTTCGCACCCTGGCCCAGAAGGGCGACGATCAGATGCATGGCGACGGTCGATTTGCCGCTGCCGCCCTTTTCGTTGCCGACCACGATGATGCGGCCCGCGCTCATAATCCTGTCCTGTTGCCCGTCTGCGCGTGGAAGGGTCGCGCACTCTACTGGCGAGGCGCGCAAAAGGGCAAGTGTTCCCGTGGCTTCCAGGCGACTCGGGCCGATGCTATGCTTCGGCCGTCAGGTCGGTCGGGGGTCGGATGGAGGGTATGGAAGAGGTCGATTGCGCCGTGATCGGAGCCGGCGTCGTCGGACTCGCCGTGGCACGGGCACTCGCCCAGGCCGGCCATGAGGTCCTGGTCCTGGAGGCCGAGAACGCCATCGGTACAGGCGCCAGTTCGCGCAACAGTGAAGTCATCCATGCGGGCATGTACTACACGCCGGGCAGTCTCAAGGCCAAGTTCTGCGTCGAGGGCAACCGGCGCCTGCGCACCTACCTCGACGAGCACAAGGTGCCGCACAAAATGGTCGGCAAGCTGATTGTCGCCACCACTGAGAAGGAGGAGGCGCAACTCGAGGTCATCCTGAAGCGCGCCGCCGCCAATGGCGTCGAGGGGCTGACCCGGATCGATCCTGCCGAAGCGCACAGGATGGAGCCGCAGGTCAACTGCACGGCGGTGCTCCATTCGCCGGCGACCGGGATCATCGACTCCCATTCCTACATGCTGGCACTCCAGGGCGATGCGGAGGAGGCCGGCGCGATGGTGGCCTTCGGCGCGCCGATCGAAACGGGCGAAGCGACCGACAAGGGGATCGTGCTCGATGTCGGCGGCGCAGAACCGATGCGGGTGCGCGCCGCTCGCGTGGTCAACAGCGCCGGGCTGGGTGCGCAGGGCGTGGCCGCCCATCTGGCCGGCATGCCGTCCGACAAGGTCCCGCCGCGCTTGATGTGCAAAGGCAACTATTTCTCGCTCTCGGGCCGCAGCCCTTTCGCGCGGCTGGTCTATCCCGTGCCCGACAATGCAAGCCTGGGTGTGCATTACACGCTCGACTTGGCAGGACAGGGGCGGTTCGGTCCCGATGTCGAGTGGATCGACGAAGAGAATTACGATGTCGACCCGTCGCGTGCCGACCGTTTCTACGCCGCGATCCGCCGCTACTGGCCGGGATTGGCCGACGGGACGCTGCGCCCGGCCTATTCGGGCATCCGCGCGAAGCTGACCGGCCCTCAGGATCCTGCCTCCGATTTCCGCATCGACGGCCCGCGCGATCACGGCGTGGCCGGTCTCGTCAATCTGTTCGGCATTGAATCGCCGGGTCTGACCTCGTCGCTGGCCATCGCCGATCACGTCACGGAGTTGCTGCAATGAGACGGCGCGACTTTACTTTAGGGATGGCGTCGCTGTTGGCAGCGAGCGCGGCTCTGGCCGACGACAAGACGCCGGCGCCGAAACCGAAGCCGAAAAAGAAGCGGCGCGCCGACGTTCCTTTCACGCCGCTCGAGCAGATTCCCAATCACCGCCAGTTCATGCGCGATATCGTCATCGCGCTGTCGGAGTATGCCAAGAAGCGCAATCCGAAATTCGTGGTGTTGGCGCGCAACGCGCCCGGCCTAGTGGTCAAGGAAACGCGCGAGTGGAAGTGGGAGACGCTGCGCGATCCCGACAATACCGACAAGTACCCGAAGGTCGGCACGGTCAACCGGCCCTATCTCAAGGCGATCGACGGCATCCTGATCGACGGCTTCACCTATGGCGTGCCCGACTACGGCAAACCGACCGATCCCGACATGGCGGCGGCCAACATGGCGGCAGTCACGGCGGTGAAAAGCGACGGGAAGCAATTCCTCACCATCGATTACTGCACCACCAAGAGCCAAGTGGCCGACGCAGACGCCAAGGCGCTGAAGGCGCGCGCTCTCCCCTATATCGACCGCGACGGCGACAAGCTGCTTAGTCACATCCCTGCCGAACTGCCGATGCGCGAGAACGTCTCGGCCATCAACGACGTGACCAAGGCCAAGAATTTCTTGCCGCTGCTGCGCTCCGACGTCTACGGATCGCGCGCCGACTGGGTCGAGGCGCTGGCCAAGACCAATTACGATCTTCTGATGATCGACACGTTCTGGCGCCAGACCGACTCGATCACCTTCGACCAGATGAAGAAACTCAAATACAAGCGGTTGGGCACCGACCGGCTGGTGTTCGGCGTCCTGCCGCTGGCGATCGCACGCGACACGCGCTTTTACTGGAAGCCCGAATGGAAACTGGGGGCGCCGCCTTTTTTGGCTGCGCAGAACCCGAGCGATCCTGCCGAGACGATCGTCCATTACTGGGACCCGAAGTGGAAGGAGCTGATCGGCAAATACATGCAAGGCATCGTCGACCTGGGCGTCGACGGCATCCTGCTCGATCAGCTCGACACCTATCTCTATTTCGAAGATCTGATGCCGCTGGAATGATGAGGCGAGAAAGTTAGCTGGGCCAATCGGCGAGCGCGGTGGTCAGGCGTTGCCGCGCCGCCTCATCGGGCGGGAGGCCGAAGCGCAGCCAGCGCAGCTCGTGCTGGAACGGCCGGACGAGAATGCCGCGTTTGCCGAGGTATTCGTAGAGCGCCCAAGCGCGGGGCGCCGCGGCCAGTCTGAACAATGACGTTCCGCCCAGCACTGCCAATCCGCCTTGCGTCAACAACGCATCCATGAAGCCGGCTTCGCGCAGGAGGCGGATGCGCATCGCTTCGATCCAGGCGCGGTCAGCCAATGCGATACGTCCGATCTCGAGCGCCGGGCCTGAGACGGGCCAGGGACCCAGGGCCTCGCGCAGCAACCTGGCCAGATCGGGGTCGCAGACGGCAAAGCCCAGGCGCAATCCCGCAAGGCCGAAGAATTTTCCGAAGCTGCGCAGGACCATCAGTCCCCGCGTGACCTTCGCCACGACCGAGAGTTCGGGCGTGAGATCGGCAAAGGCCTCGTCGACGATCAGCAGGCCGCCGCGAGCGGCCATCGTGTCGGCCAGGGCTACGAGTTCACCCGGCTGGGTTTCGCGCCCGTCGGGATTGTTCGGGTTGACGACCACCGCAATCTGGCCGGCGGCGAGCTCGTCGAGCACGGTGCAGGCCACGACCTCATGGCCCGCCTGGGCGAAGGCTTCGGCATAACCGGGATAGGTGGGTTCAAGCACCGCGATGCGCGCCGGGCCATAGAGCCGCGACAAGGCCTGGATCAAGGCCTGGGTGCCCGGCGCGGCGAGGATGGTTTCGTCGTTGCTCACGCCCCACGCATCGGCGGCGGCACGGCGTAGCGCCCGATCGGCACCCGTGTCGGGCAGCTTTTGCCAGATCGTGCCCTCGAGGGGCGGCACCGGATAGGCGAACGGATTGATGCCGGTCGAAAGATCGAGCCAACCCTCCGCCGGCTTGCCGAATCGCGCCTCGGCCGCGGCCGGATCGCCGCCGTGGCGGGGCAGGGCGAGCGAAGGCGAAAGGGGGCCGGAAAGACGGAGGTCTGGTGAATTCATCGACGCGGACTATACAGCCGCGGTCAGTGCTTGTCGGCAAACTTGGCGATGGTTTCGGTGATCTCCATCGCCGCCTCGACGGCATGGCTGTCGGGCGCAAAGGCCTGGCGGATGGCGGCCGCCAGATGGACCAGCAATTCCGTATCCCGCGGGCCAGGGCCCTCTTGCGCTTTCGCGGCACGGTCGGCGACGGTGACCAGCGATCCCGCCAGATAGGCCGCGTGCTCGGCCGAAGTGCCGACCATGCGCCGCTGGAGATCGCGGCCGACGAATTTCATG
>CAZNZI010000877.1:0-1871 GCA_964577475.1 uncultured Rhodospirillaceae bacterium | reverse complement strand
CCCGCTGGATCCGCCTGCGCGTGCCACTGATCGACGGCGGGGCCTGATCGGCCGCGCCTTGCGGAGCCTGCTGGTCGAGCGACTGGGTTGATGATTCCCCTCCTCCGCTCTCACCGCATCGGCGCGCCGAAGAGATAGTTCAGTCCTTCGGCCATCGTCGGGTGCGAGAGAATGCCGTCGCGCAACGCCGTGAACGGCAGCCTCCCGAGCATCGCCATCTGCACCACGGCGGCAACTTCGCCCGCTTCAGGCGCGAGCATAGCAAAGCCGAGGATCAGATCGCTGCGTGCGTCGACCACGGCTTTCAGTAGCCCGCGCGTTTCCGTCAGCGTGCGCGCGCGCGGCACCACCGACGCCGGAACCTGCGCGACACGGATATCCAAACCTTGGCGCCGCGCTTCGCGCTCCGTCAGCCCGATCCGACCCAGCTCCGGATCGATGAAGACGGTGTGCGGAATGAGGCGATCCGCCGTGCTCCGTGTCCCATTGCCAAACACGTTGGCCTTGACGATCCGGTAATCGTCGAGCGCGACGTGCGTCTGTTGCGGGCTGCCGGCGGAATCGGCCAGCGCCCAGGTGCTCGGCGCGCTCGTCTCCAGCCGCTGGTTGACGACGATGAAGCCGCGCGCATCGACGTTGACGCCGGCGTCCTGCAGCCCGACGTCGCGGGTACGCGGCACGCGGCCCACCGCGACCAGCAGATCGCTGCCTTCGATCGTGCGCCGGCCATCGGCGGATTGCACCCCGATCCGCACGCCCTCGCCCGAGCGCCCCTCGACCTTCGTCACTTCGGAGCGCAAGGCCAGCACAATCCCGTCTTGCCGGAAAATCGCCTCGATCGCTTCCGAGATGTCGATGTCTTCATCTGGCAACAGGTGCGCGGCGCGCTGAATGATCGTCACGCGGCTGCCGAAACGCCGGAAGGCCTGGCCGAGCTCGACGCCGATGTACCCGCCACCCATGATCACCAAGTGCTCGGGGAGGCGTTGCAGCTCCAGGGCCGACTGGCTCGTCAGCGGCGCGGCGTCGAGAAGACCCGGCAACGATGGCATCGCCGGCTCGGCGCCGAGGTTGATGAACATCTTCGCGCCGCTGATGCGCCGCACCGCGCCGGTGGCGGCGACGCGAACCTCGACCGTGCGCGGCGCGACGAAGCGCGCCTCGCCAAGCAGGAATCGCTCGCCCAGCGCGCCGTGCAGGGTGTCCCAGTTCAGCCCGACCATGCCGTCCACGACCGCCCGCTTGTGCGCCATCACGTGCGGCAGGTCGGTGGCCCAACGGTCGACACCGATCCCGAAGTCCGCCGCATGCGCCGCCAGCTCGGCCACCTTGGCGCTCTTCACCAACGCCTTGGTTGGAATGCAGCCGACGTTGATGCACGTGCCGCCAATCATACCGCGTTCCACGAGCACCACGTCGTGGCCGGCGCGCGCCAGGTCGGCGGCCAGGGTCTTACCGGCCTTGCCGCCGCCGACGATCAGAACTTCACCGGTCTCCAGATCTGCCAGGGCGCGCTCCTATCTTTCACGACCGGGGGGACGCCGCGGCGCCGGCCAACAAATCGCCGCACGTTGAACTGCGTCGGCAGTCGATGAGCGTGAACGTGGCAATCGCCGGGTCGCTGGCGACGAGGTCACTACGCCTTCCAGCAGGTTGGCGGCGCTAATTGACCGGAGCATTCCTGCGGCCGGCAAACGCACGACGCCCTGCTGCGCAGCGCTATATCTGGCTGACTCCGCCATCGACGAACAGCTCGATGCCGGTGATGTAGCTGCTCTCATCCGAGGCGAGGAAAACGACGGCGTTGGCGATGTAGTCTGGCGTGCCGGCACGAACCACCGGCGCGGCGAGCGCGGCGTCCCACACCATCC
>CAZNZI010000876.1:0-2072 GCA_964577475.1 uncultured Rhodospirillaceae bacterium | reverse complement strand
AAAGCCCGAGCTTCCGGATGCGGTCGCCGGTCATGGCGAGGCAGACCAGCCCGCGCGCATGCTTGGCCATGAAGTTGACCTGCTCGGCATTGGCGAACTCGGCCGGCAGGATCAGGTCGCCCTCGTTCTCGCGCCCCTCATCGTCGATGAGGATGAACATGCGCCCGCTCTTCGCCTCTTCGATGATCTCCTCGATCGGCGACATATACGGGTGGAACTGCGAAATATTCGAAAGCGACTGGTTGGTCATGGGAAATTTCAGGCCTTGACGATCAGACGCGCAACATATCGCGCCAGCATGTCGATTTCCATGTTCACCGCATCGCCCGGCTGGAGCCTACCCAATGTGGTATGGGCCGCCGTATGCGGGATGATATTGACGCCGAACTGATCGGCCCCGCCCTCGCTGATCACCTCGTTCACGGTCAGCGACACGCCGTCGAGCGCCACCGAGCCCTTGGGCGCCACGAATTTGGCCAGATCGGCCGGCGGCGCGAAGACCAGGCGGATCGAGTCGTTCTCCTTGCGGGTCGAGACCAGCTTGGCGACGCCGTCGGTATGGCCCGAGACGATATGCCCGCCCAGCTCGTCGCCCACTTTCAGCGCCCGCTCGAGATTGAGCCGGGTGCCTTTCTTCCAACTGCCCAGCGTCGTCTTGGCGATGGTCTCGGCCGAGGCGACCACCGAGAACTGGTTCTTGCGCAATTCGGTGACGGTCAGGCAGATGCCGCTGCAGGCGATCGAGGCGCCGATCGGGATGGTGTCGGGATCGAAAGCGGAGGCGATGGCGAGGCGGCGTTCGTCGGTGCCGATGACCGCGGTCACCTCGCCGATATCGGTGATGATCCCCGTAAACATATCAGCCTTGCGTTGGGTGATGGGATAAAGCGGCGCATCCGGCACCAGAAGGCCGGAGACGGATAAGAACCGGATCAGTCGTCGAGCGCGCCGCCACCGAGTTTCCCGATGAAATCTTCGAAGTCCTTCGCCTCGCGGAAGTTCTTGTAGACCGAGGCAAAGCGGACATAGGCAACCGGATCGAGCCCGGCAAGGGCTTCCATCACCATTTCGCCGACCATGGTCGAGGGAATCTCAGTCTCGCCGCTGCTCTCCAGCCGGCGCTGGATGCTGTTGACCACCCGCTCGACGCGCTCGGGCTCCACGGGACGCTTGCGCACGGCGATCGCGATCGACCGGGCCAGCTTGTCGCGATCGAAGGCGGCGCGCTGGCCGTTCTTCTTCACCACCACCAGGTCGCGCAACTGGACGCGCTCGAAGGTGGTGAAGCGCGACCCGCATTGCGGGCACGACCGGCGGCGGCGGATGGCGGCATTATCTTCGGTCGGCCGCGAATCCTTCACCTGGGTATCTTCATGGCCGCAGAACGGACACCGCATCGCTCAATCCCCCACCACGAACAAACTCAACATCGAATCGTATCGGCTTACTGACGATAGATCGGGAAACGGTCGCAGAGTTCCGCAACCTTCTGCCGGACCCGGATCTCGACGGCACCGTTGTTCTCCGGCGCGGCCGCGAGGCCTTCGAGCGTCTCGCTGATCAACTCGCCGACGCGCTTGAATTCCTCTTTGCCGAAACCGCGCGTGGTCGCCGCAGGCGAGCCGAGACGCACGCCCGAGGTAATCGTCGGCTTTTCCGGATCGAACGGGATGCCGTTCTTGTTGCAGGTGATCGCCGCGCGCTCCATCCCCGCTTCGGCGATCTTGCCGGTCAGCTTCTTCGGCCGCAAATCGACCAGCATCAGATGCGTGTCGGTGCCGCCCGAGACGATGTCGAAGCCCTTCGATTTCAGCGTGTCGGCCAGCACGGCGGCATTCTCCTTCACGGCCTTCGCATAGGCCTTGAACTCGGGGCGCAGCGCCTCGCCGAACGCCACCGCCTTGGCGGCGATCACGTGCATCAGCGGGCCGCCCTGCAGGCCGGGGAACACCGCCGAGTTGATCTTCTTGGCGATCGCCTCGTCGTCGGTCAGCACCATGCCGCCGCGGGGGCCGCGCAGCGTCTTGTGGGTGGTGGTGGTGACGACATGGGCATGGCCGAAGGGGGTGGGG
>CAZNZI010000875.1:0-7169 GCA_964577475.1 uncultured Rhodospirillaceae bacterium | reverse complement strand
AGTCTGGGACGGCACCGGCGAGAACCCCTACTTCGCCTATCTCGCTTTCGCCGACGCCATCGTCGTCACCGAAGACAGCGTCAACATGGTCTCCGAGGCGGCGGCGACGGGAAAGCCGGTTCATCTCGTCGCGCTCGACGGCGGCTCGGCCAAGTTCCGCCGTTTCCGCGACTCCCTCGCGAGCGAAGGCGTCGTTCGCCCCTTCGCCGGCCGGATCGAACAATGGAGCTATCCGATGATTGACGACATGGCAGTGGTCGTCGCCGCCGTGCGCGAGCGGCTGCGCGCGCCGTTCCGTGAAGACCGGCTCTGAGGAAACGCACGTGATCGTCGGAATCGATCTTGGCACGACGAACAGCGCTATAGGCATCTGGCGCAATGGCGCAGCCGAACTCATCCCCAACGGCCTTGGTCAGAACTTGACGCCATCTGCAGTCAGCCTAGACGACGATGGCGCATTGCTCGTTGGCCTGCCGGCCCGTGAGCGGCAAGCAACGCACCCTTCCCGGACCGCGACTGCCTTCAAACGCTACATGGGTTCACGCCGCGAGACCAAGCTGGGTAAACGCAAATTCCTGCCCGAAGATCTCTCAGCCTGCGTTCTACAAAGCCTGAAAGCGGATGCCGAAGCATTTCTCGGTGAACCCGTGACGGAAGCCGTGATCACAGTACCCGCCTATTTCAACGACAAGCAACGCAAAGCGACACGCAGGGCCGGTGAGTTGGCCGGACTTAAGGTCGAACGCTTGATTAACGAACCGACCGCCGCTGCACTGGCCTATGGCATCGATAGATTGGCCGACGAAACGAGATTCCTTGTTTTCGATCTGGGCGGCGGCACATTCGACGTGTCCGTCCTCGAGATATTCGAAGGCGTGATTGAGGTTCGCGCCTCGACGGGCGACATCCGCCTCGGGGGCGAAGACTTCAATGCCGTGCTGGCCGATATCATGGCCACGCGCTTCAAGGACGACTGGGGCGATGCCGCGACTCAGGATGAAAATCTGGTACAGCGCCTGCGGGGTGCGGCAGAAAAGGCGCGGCGCACGCTGACCGATCGACCGGCAACCGAGATGAATATCGTTTGGCGCGATCAGGCCTACACCTTGCCCGTGACCGGCGAGGAGTTCGAGGAAAAAGCCGCTGGTCTGCTGGCGCGGTTGCGGGACCCGGTGTTGCGGTCGCTACGCGACAGCAATATCACTACCGATTCCCTGCGCGAGGTGATCCTCGTCGGCGGCGCGACGCGCATGCCCATCGTGCGCCGCGCCGTGACCCGCATGTTCGGTCGCTTCCCATCGATGGCCGTCCATCCCGACGAGGCCGTCGCTCTGGGCGCTGCGATTCAAGCCGGCCTGAAGTCGCGCGACGCCGCCCTTAAGGAAATCGCCGTAACCGATGTTTGCCCCTACACTCTAGGCGTCGAAACCGCACAACGCTTGTCGAACGGCGCCCTTAGAACCGGCATTTTCGTACCGATCATCGAGCGCAATATTACCGTGCCCGCTAGCCGCGAAAAGACGTTCTCGACGCTTCAGGACGGGCAACGCGAGGTTCAATTCGAAATCTACCAGGGCGAATCCCGCAACGTCGCGGACAACATCCACCTCGGTAAGATCAAAATTCCTGTCCCCCCAAAGATTGCGGGCGAAGTGCGCGTCGACTGTCGCTTCACCTACGACATCGATGGTTTGCTGGAGGTCGATATTTATGTTCCGGACACGGACGAACGACGGCAACTGGTGATCGTCGACGAGGACGGCCCTACTGACAGAGATATCACTCGTCGCCGCACGGTGTTGCAAAAGCTTAAGCGCCATCCAAGGGATGACGATGCCAACCGCGCCGCCTTGGCCCGTGCCGAGCGATGCTATGAGGCTTTTCTGGGCGACAAGCGACAACTCGTGGGCGGGTTGATCGCCCGTTTCGAGTCGATTCTGGAAGGGCAGGACCCGAGAAGCATCGAACACGAGCGGAAAGCACTGCTCGATGGTCTAGACAAGTTGGACGGCGAAACTTTCCTCTGATGCCGGACTCGATCTGGAACATTCTCGGGTTGGCCCCAACGAACGATCCCGTCGCGATCCGGCGCGCTTATGCACAGCGGCTCAAGGTCACGAATCCGGAGGATGATGCCGAAGGCTTCAAACTGTTGCGCGCCGCCTACGAAGACGCCCTGCTCTACTGCGGGCGGAACAGCACTGCCGACGCGGTGAACCCGCTTACCATTCCGCGATACCAACCTCCCCAGCCCGAATATGAGCCTGAATCGGAGCGAATGAAGATTGCGTGCGCGACTTTGGAAGCGCTGGTGAGGAATCCACCTGAAGGCACCACGCGCGAAGTCATCTCGGCATTGGATGAGGTTTTCGCCGCTTTTGCCGAGACCGATATCCAAGTGCAAGTGCGCGTGGAGCGATGGGTTTTGTCGCTGATAGTAGAGAACATCCCGAACAGCGACCCACTCGTCACGCCAGCCGCGGAGCGCTTCCAGTGAGAAGCCGCCACGATGAAGGCCAATCACGCTCCCGCCATTCATATCGTCCTTCGGCGGCAACGCGACCTGGGTTTCATAGCGCAGATCAAGAGCCATCGCTCACCACATCATGACGCCTACCAAGCGTTAGCTAAGCCTCTCGATCAACAGAGTTTCGTACGGCGCCTATTGGCACCGGATCGGCCGCGGCGCGTCCGCAATCTGCTACGGATCATTCGTGGCGAGCACCCCACCGCAGCCGCCAATCTCAGCGCCGCGACCGTAGCCTATTGGGACAACTATCTGGCCCGTCCCCGGTATTGGCGTTGGGGATGGTGGGCTCTCCTCACGACACCGGTCGCGGTTGCATTGTTTTTTCTGTTCCGCGCGATGGTGCGCCCCGAACAGGTATCGTTGCTCGCGGTCCTGTCCATCCCGCCCGCCATCGCCGCTGGCGCCGCCATTCATCTCTTTGTTTTTGTGTGGCCGCGCTGGCTGTGGAGGCGCCGTCTGCAGCGCTCGCCCCCGATCCCCCTGTGGATCCGCGCCGGATGGGCGCCCTCGATTCCCATTCTGCTGCTCGCGAGCCTGCTCATTCCGCCTTCGCCCACGGCGACGACGGCGATTATCGTCATGTCTACCGTCACCGCCTATTGGGCATTCCTGGTCGGCGAACGCGACCACCGGGACGTGACGTACGGTTGGGCGGCCCATCCCGTCATAACGGAAGCCCCGCTTGTGATATGGTGGATCGTGATCTGGGCGGGTTGGGCCGATCTGGCATGGATGTTCCGCTACGGCCAATGCTACCAAATGACCGCCGCGGCTCTAGCCGGTGCGGTTGCCAGTATGTGCGGCTCAATGACTCTCTACCGCCCCTGGGTCGTCAAGCTTCGGCCGCAGGTACGGCTAATTGCCCTCGCCACTCTTGGCGTTCTATGCATTGGCACTGCGGTCCTTCTGTGGAGGGCCGATCACGAAATATCCGAACAACCCTCGGCCGCCATCGCCATTACGCTGCTCGTGCTTTTGCGGCGGGTACCCGGTCTGACGATTGCGCCATCGAGAGATAGATTCCGCATCCTCTATCTGCTCGGTATCTTCAGCGTTGCCGGTTGGCAAATGGGGCGCGATATGATCGTGCCGGGCGGCTTCTGGCTTCTGTCCTCATCAATCTTGACGGTCATGTCGGCATTTCGTGGCGCACGCCAATTGGTCAAGGCGAAACGCCATTTCTGAGAGACCGGGCAATGGAGCTATCGGATGATCGACGACATGGCAGTGGTCGTCGCCGCCGTGCGCGAGCGGCTGCGCGCGCGACGCACGCCTGAGGACGTCGACGCGGCTCGGTGCGCGGGGAGCGTTTCGCCGTCCGCCGTCCACCCGCACGCCGCCAGCGCCTCGCGCATGTGCTCGGGCACCGGTGCAGTGATTTCGACGGGCGGCTTTTTCGGGTAGAGCGGCACCGACACCGCGCGTGCATGCAAATGCAAGTGCGGCGACATCATGTCGGCCGTGCCCGCGCCATAGGTCTTGTCGCCGATGATCGGACAGCCGATCGAGGCGAGATGCACGCGGATTTGATGGGTGCGCCCGGTGCGCGGATGGCACTCGACCCACGACAGCCGCCCCGCGCGGCCGAGCAGCTTCCACTCGGTCACCGATGCCTGGCCGCTGTCGGCCACCTTCACCTTCCAGCTCCAGGCCGGCCCCACTTTCGCGAGCGGCCGGTCGATCACCCCCGCCTCGCCCGGCGGCGCGCCGACCACCACCGCCCAATAGGTCTTCTCCACGCGCCCGCCGGAGAACAGCGCGCCGAGCTTGCGCAGCGCCTGGCGATGGCGGCCCAGCACCAGGCATCCCGACGTGTCGCGGTCGAGCCGGTGCGCCAGTTCCGGCGGCCGTGGCAGGCCGAAGCGGAGCGCATCGAGATAAAGGCCGAGATTGTGATCGGATTTGCTGCCGCCATGCACCGCGAGGCCGGCGGGCTTGTCGAGCACCAGCATCAGCGCATCACGATAGAGGACGCGCCTCTTGATTTCGTCGGACATCGTCATGGGGCGATCCTACTCCCGGGAGGCGCCGTTGCGCATCCCGGGAGCGAATCAGAAGGCCGTTACACCGAGCTGGTGTAGGGGCTGATCGCGCCGCCGGTTGCGCCGGCCAGCAGGTTATAGGCCTGCACCGCCGAACGCGCCTGGTTGTTGGCACTGGCGGCGGTGTTCTGATCGATCTGGAACTGGCCGGTGTAGATCGAGATCTGGTTTTGGTAATAGCTGATCTTCTGCGTCACCTGGCCGTAGGTGCCGGTGTAATTCTGCACCACCTGCATCAGCGCACTCGAGACCTTCGAGAGCACGTCGGTCACGCCGTTCTGGTTCAGCTGATAGGCCGCCGACAGGGTGTTGGTATCGACCCCGTAGGTGCCGTCCGGCTGCTTGGAAATGCCGAGCTGCGACAGAAGCTGGGTGTTGCCCGAGCCATAAGGCGAGTTCAGGGCGAGCTGCACCTCGTTCTGGAAGAGGATCACGGTCGACGGGTCGTTCGCCAGCGGACCACCGGAGGCGGTGAACTGCCCGAGCACCTGGAACACGCCGTTGAGCGTGGAGACGAGGCTGTTCGCCGCATTGGTCACCGCGGTCGGCGCCTGCGGCTGGCTGATGATCGTGCTACCCACCTTGAGCAGGCTGATGTTTACGCCCGGGGCCACCGGCACGTCCTGGTTGGTCGGCGAGGTGAACACCGAGCCGTTGACCGTGTAGGACGCATCCTGTCCGACCGTGTTGGTGCCGGAGTAGTTGGTGTTGTTGGTGGCGAGGGTGGTGCCGTAGTTGAGCGTGGAGAGGCTGTTGCCCGTGCCACCCGTATCGGTGCCGGTGATGATGAAACCGTTGGCCGCGCCCGAATCCGGCCCCGTAAGCTGGATCTGATAGTTCCCGTTGCCCGTGCTGTCCTGCACGACCGACGCGGTCACGCCGGTCTTGGCGTTGTTGATCGCGGTGGCGATGCCTTGCAGGCTCCCGTCGGTGATGTTGATCGTGGTCGACGAGCCCGCCGCGGTGAACTTGCTGTTCGTGGTATCGACGGTGCCGAGCTGCAAGCTCAGGGTGCCGGTCTGATAGACCTCGGTGGTGGTCTTCGAGAAGGTCGGGTCGGTCGTCGTATTGGTGGTGGTGAGCCCGGTCTTGATCTTCTGCTGCTGCGCCAGCTGCGTCACGTTGACCGCGAGATTGGTGCCGGCCGAAGGCGAGATGTAGGCGACGCCCGTGTTCGACGAGGTGATGCCCGATAGCGCCGTCGCGAAGGGCGCGGTCATCACGCCGATCAGCGCGTTCTGGACCGAACCGAGCGTCGAATTGAACTGGGTGTAGGCCGTCAGCGATCCCTGCGAGAGCTGAATCTTCTGCAGGTCGTATTGCGCCAGTGCCGACAGGTTGCTGGTCCCGGTCGAACTGGTCGGTGCCGACGACGAACCGGAACTGCTGCCCGAGCTCGATGACGAGCCCGTGTTGAGCAACCCCGAAAGGATATTGGCTGTGGCTGGCGAGACGCCGCTAATGCTCATTCTGACCTCCTAGGCCGCGACTGCCCCACGAAGCCCGCCAAGCGCGATTCTCGCGCCCTAAATGCAGACCTCGTCCCGGCATTAACTATACCAAATGCACCTATGACCCGTCACCGCTTTTCGACCCCGCTAATAGCGGGAAAAAGCGATGGAATTACAACATCGTCCATGGACTAGGTTAAGATTTAGTGACATTTCTGGATTTTAATCTTTTGTCCATAATATATCCATCTCTGTCACATATGGTGCGGCGCATCGCGAACCGCGCGACAGCTTCCGGAGATGACCATGAAATCGAGCCTGAGAGCCTTTCTCGGCGCAGCCCTTGTCGGTGCAGCCGGCTGCCTTGCCCTGTCCGTTTCGGCCGCCCAAGCGGTTGAAATCACGGGTGCGGGTGCCACTTTCCCCTATCCCGCCTATGCCAAATGGGCGGCGGCGTACAAGGACAAGAGCGGCGTTGCCCTGAACTACCAGTCGATCGGTTCGGGCGGCGGCATCAAGCAGATCAAGGCCAAGACGGTCGATTTCGGCGCGTCGGACATGCCCCTCGACCCCAAGGACCTCAATGAGGCCGGCCTCGTCCAGTGGCCGATGATCATGGGCGGTGTCGTGCCCGTCGTGAATATCCCCGGCATCAAGGCCGGCGATCTGCTGATCACCGGCCCGGTCCTGGCCGACCTGTTCCTGGGCAAAGTCACCAAGTGGAACGACCCCTCGATCCAGAAATTGAACCCCAATGTCAAACTCCCTGACCTGGCCGTGGCGGTGGTGCACCGTTCGGATGGTTCGGGTACCAGCTTCCTGTTCACCAGCTACCTCTCCGAGGTCAGCGGTGACTGGAGCTCGAAGGTGGGCGCCAGCACGGCGGTCGAGTGGCCGACCGGCATCGGCGGCAAGGGCAATGAGGGCGTGGCCAATTTCGCCGGCCAGACCCCCGGCGCCATCGGCTATGTCGAGTATGCCTATGCGCTCCAGAACAAGCTGGCCTTCACCAAGATGATGAGCCGTGACGGCGCCATCGTCGCCCCGGACATGAAGGCGTTCTCCTCGGCCGCCTCCAATGCCGATTGGGCGAATGCCCCCGGCTTCAAGCTTGTCCTGGTGAATCAGCCGGGAAAGGATAGCTGG
>CAZNZI010000874.1:0-1882 GCA_964577475.1 uncultured Rhodospirillaceae bacterium | reverse complement strand
CTTGGTGGTCGACTTGATGTGCCAGGCGATCAGCGGCTTGCCGAGTGCGGCGGCCACTTCCTGCGCGAGCACCGTCTTGCCGGTGCCGGGTTCCCCTTTGATCAGGAGCGGCCGCTCGAGCGCGATGGCGGCGTTTACCGCCACCATCATGTCCTCGGTGGCGACGTAAGTGTCGGTGCCTTTAAACTTCACGGCGGGGATTTCACGCTTTGACGGCGGCGCAGGCTTTTTCGCGCGGCAAGCCGAGCAGCGGATCCATCGGCAGCCAGCCCTGGGGGCCGAAGGCTTCGAGCGGCTGGAACCGCGCCTTGTACGCCATCTTCTCGCTCTCGCCGATCCAGTAGCCGAGATAGACATAGGGCAGGCCGAGGCGCTTGGCCTCCGAGATCAGCCACAGGACCATATAGGTGCCGAGCGAACTGTCGGGCTGGTCAGGATCGTAGAAGCTGTAGACGGCCGAAAGCCCGTCGGACATCCGATCGGTCAGCACGGCGGCGCGCAACGCGCCGCCCTCGCCGCGGAACTCGACGATGCAGGTGTCGATCGGGCTGTCTTCCACCATCGAGCGGTAGTCGTAGAAACCCATCAGCGCCATGTCGCCACCCGAGTGCCGCGTCTCCTGATAGCGCGCGAAGAGGCGGTACTGCTCCGCCGTGGCGCGCGCGCCGACCTGGCGCGTCTCGAGATGGGCATTGGCGCGCATGATGCGGCGCTGGGTGCGGCGCGGATGGAAGTCGTCGACCACGATGCGCACCGGCACGCAGGCATTGCAGCCGGGGCAGGCGGGCGTATAGGCAATCGAATGGCTGCGGCGGAAGCCGGCGCGCGACAGCGCCTCGTGCAACCGCTCGGCGTCAGGCCCGGTCAGCTCGGTGACAATTTTGCGTTCGAGCCGGCCGGCGATGTAGGGGCAGGGCAGCGGCGCGGTCGTGAAGAAAAAATGCGGCCGCTGCAGCGTGATTTGATCCATGGACCGGCCCGTCGATCCTCCAAATTACACTTATACTATGGGGCATCGGCCCGCCCCGCGCCAGAGGGGTCTCGGGGTTTCTGGGGGCTTATTCCGTAGGTAATTTCCGTCATGGCGCGGCGCCGCGGCCTGAAATGCCACGAAAGACCCCTTGCAATCCGGCGGGGGTATCCCTCAGTCCTTACGGCGACGGTGCGGCCTGCGCACCGTCGGCTTGATTGGCGGCTTGGCCGGCGGCGGCGGCCTGGCGGTCGTCGAGCGCGGCCCGGACGAGGATGGCCAACTCCCGGATATGAAAGGGCTTCTGTAAGAGGCGGAACGGCGGCCTGCCGCGCGAGAATTCGAGAATGTCGCGCGGCTCGCTGTAGCCCGACATGAATTCGACCTTCAGGTCGGGCCGCAGCGCCATCGCCTTTTCGGCCAGTTCGATGCCGCTCATGCCCTGCGGCATGATGACGTCGGTCAACAGCAGATCGATGGACGGATCGGTCTCGATCTTATGCAGCCCGTCAGCGCCGTGGGAGGCGTCGTAAACCGTATAGCCCAGGCGCTGGAGCTGAAGCTGGATCAACTGGCGCAACTCGTCGTTGTCCTCGACCACCAGGATCGTCTCGGTGCCGCGCGGCGGGCTCGTATGCAGCTCGGTTTCCTTGTCGGTGGCCGCCTGTGCTGCCGCCTTGCGCGGCAGATAGATGCGGACGGTGGTGCCCTGGCCGACCTGGCTTTCGATCGCCACATGACCGCCGCTCTGCTTGACGAAACCATAAACCATCGAGAGGCCGAGGCCGGTGCCCTTGTCGATGTCCTTGGTGGTGAAGAACGGCTCGAAGGCGCGTTCGGCGACTTCGCGCGACATGCCGATGCCGGTGTCCTTGACCGCCATCACCACATAATCACCTTCGGCCAGCCCCG
>CAZNZI010000873.1:0-8058 GCA_964577475.1 uncultured Rhodospirillaceae bacterium | reverse complement strand
GCACTGCCGTCACCGCTTCGTCGTTCAGTTCGAGAATCCGGCGGGCATAGGAAAGCACCGTCTCGCCCGCTTCGGTCAGCTCAAGCATCCGACCGCGCTTGCGGAACAGCGGCTGGCCGATCCGTTCCTCGAGCTTGTGGATCTGCTGGCTGACGGCGGATTGCGAGCGGCCGACCTGCTCCGCCGCGCGGTTGAACCCGCCCAGGCGCTGCGCCGTCACCAAGGTGCGCAGGACATCGATGTCGAGGTTGATCGCAGCCATAGTTCAGTTTTCCGAAATCATTATATTAAAAGTATCCATTTTTCTTATTTATAGCAAGGATGCAGTCTCCATCCGCCGGCAAACACCGCTGAGACGGAGGTTTCCATGATGCTTACCCAGACTCCCCAGACCCCAAAGGCCGATGACCGGATGGCGATCTTCGGTGTGGCCGCTTTCCTCGGCGTCATCGCCCTGGTTCTGGCTGCGACGTGATCGGGGTGGAGGTGGCGGCATGAGCGCGACCTTGACCTCGGCACGGGTGACAGTGCTCGCGGCGCGCGCCACGCAGCGGCCCGGCCTCCGCGCCCTCCTTCAGCTTTGGCTGAAGCGCGCGCGGGAGCGCCGCGAATTGAGTCAGCTGACCACATGCGAATTGCGCGACTTCGGCGCCAGCCGCAGCGAAGCGATCGCGGAGATCAAAAAGCCCTTCTGGCGCGCATGACAAGCGCCCGAAGGGAGGCGGGGACAGGCCGATTCGGCATCTACGGATCGTGACGATCATCGACCTTTAACCAAATTGGCGTTAGGGTCCCCGCCATGAATAAGTCCATCGCTCCCGGTTCCACCGGCGCCGACGAGTCCCGCATCACCGCGGAAATCGAAACCATCATCGCCAGCTTCACCAAGCTGCGTGGCTGCGCGGGCGACGTGGTCGCCGCCGGCCGTCTTCTCACCGATGCGATCAATGGCGGCGGCAAGGTGATGTTCTGCGGCAATGGCGGTTCGGCCGCCGATGCGCAGCACCTCGCCGCCGAACTCTCCGGCCGCTTCCTGCACGACCGCAAATCGCTCGCGGGCCTCGCGCTGACCACCGACACTTCGGCGCTGACGGCGATCGGCAACGATTACGGGTTCGATCACGTCTTTGCGCGTCCGCTGCGCGGCCTCGGCCGGGCCGGCGACGCCCTGGTGGCGATTTCGACCTCGGGCAATTCGCCCAATGTGCTCGAAGCGATCAAGGCCGCGCGCGAAATCGGCATCAAGGTCGTCGGCCTGACCGGCGCCAAGGGCGGCAAACTGGCCGAACTGGCCGATGTCTGTATCAAGGCCCCCGCCGACCGCACCGACCATATCCAAGAGATGCATATCGCCGTCGGCCATATGCTCTGCGGCATCGTCGAAGAAGCCTGCGGCTGAACCCGCGGCGACACTTCGCCGCCGATGAAGATACGCGACGCTAGCTCTGACGACGCCGAAGCATCGTGTCAGGTGTTGCGACGCTCGATCACTGAACTTTGTGTGGCAGATCACGGCAACGATACCGCGTTGCTTTCTGGTTGGTTGCGCAATAAGACGCCGGAGATCTTCCGGTCGTGGGTCGCCCAGCCGCGCAACTCAGTTCTGATCGCGCATGACGACGCGATGATTCTTGCCGTCGGATCGGTCACAGATTCGGGTGAGATCACGCTCAACTACGTCTCGCCCGACGCGCGCTTTCGCAGTGTCAGCAAGGCGATGATGCAGGCTCTCGAAGCGCGGGCCCATACGCGCGGCGCCAGCGCCTTCACATTGACCAGCACCGAGACGGCACGACGTTTCTATTTCTCGATCGGCTATGTCGAAAACGGCCCGCCGCAGCGATCGTTCGGCGCTTCCTCGGCCTACCCGATGAAAAAGCCGCTCCCACAAACCTGACCGTTACCCCGCGCCGACGGGGTCCATGGTTGTCTCTCGATTTGCGGATAGATGGGCTCCCGCCTCTGCGGGAGGGACGGATTATTTTGTGGTTGGGATTTGTGCCCGACTTCTACAAATCGTCCCTATCCTCCTCAAATCTCTTCTCTTTTTCTGCAATTGCGAGTGAGTTGCAATTGCAGAAAACATCAGCTAGTGTGCTGATCGTGGTTCAACGACGCGGCTGATCGATGCATCTCTCCTCGCCCCGGCACCTCGCCTTCAATTCCGCCGAGCCTGCGATCTCGCGGACGGCGGAGCTGAGCACGGCCGAGGCTTTCGTGGTCGTCTCGCAGCGCCTGTGGGCGGCGCCGTACCGGCAGCCCGGCCAGCGGCACGCCGACTGGCGCCATGGTTTCGTGGCGGCGGGTGTCGAAGAAGCCGAGCGCGCTTTCGACGAGTTGTTCCGCGTGGTGTTGCGGTCGGCGTTGCGCAGCCTCGATGTGCGCTGTGCCCGCTGCGGCGCGCTCGGCACGGACGAAATCGCCTTCCTGCGGATGATCGGCCAGCTCCAGCGCGGCCGCTGTTTCGAGGCCGAGGCAGTCCTCTCCGATTGGCTTCCACTGCCCGCGGTCAATACGGCGCTGGCGGCGGCGATGATTTTCGCGACGGCCTTGGCCGGCGCGGGATTGGTTCTGCCGCTGCGCGCCTGGCCGAGGCCCGAAATCGAAACCGTCACCTGCTCCTCGCATGCAGCAGGCGGTCCGATACGCCTTCACTGACCCTGAGGCGTATCGCCCTTCGACGTCGTCCGGCGTTGGAGGAACAAGGAGCACCGGGTGTCGGGCGGCAGCCGGTGCTCCTTGAATTTTTAGAAGGTCGGTCAGTCCTCAATCCATCCGCGCTCACGCATGCACGCTTTGTATGCGGAAATCTTGGCTCTTGTGAGCGCTTCGTCGCCGGATCTGTAACCTGCCACGTCCCTGCACTCGTGAGTGTCCTGTCGTGCCTGCAGCGGACCGCGATTCTGCGTCGTCGAGTCCTTCCACTTCTCGACGGGCATACAACCAGCGAGAAGAAGGACTGTCGCGAGGACGGAGGAGAACGTCTTCATATGCTTCATTTGATCTCGACCATCACCGGTACGTGATCGGATGCGCCTTCCCAGCCGCGCGCTTCGCGGAGCGTGATCGTCTCGGTGAGCTTCGGCACCAAATTCGGTGTCACCCAGATATGGTCGAGCCGGCGGCCGCGATCGGACGCCTCCCAATCATTGGCGCGGTAGCTCCACCAGGAATAGAGCTGGAGTTCGGGTGGCACGAAGTGACGTACCGCGTCGACCCATTTGCCCGCCTTTCGCACCGCTTCGAGTTTTTCCACCTCGATCGGCGTGTGGCTGACCACCTTCAGCATCTGCTTGTGCGACCACACATCGTTGGGCAGCGGCGCGACATTGAGATCGCCGACCAGAACGCTCGGCCGCTTGGTGCGCGTGACCGTCTTGATGAAATCGGCCATCTCGTCGAGGAAGGCGAGCTTGTGGGCGAACTTCTTGTTCTCATCAGGATCGGGGATATCGCCGCCGGCCGGCACGTAGAAATTATGGATTTCGATTCCATCGACGGTCGCCTGGATGTGGCGGCAATCCTGCTTCTCGCAGAAATGCCGGTTGCGCTCGGCGGTGATCGGCAACCGCGAGGCGATCGCGACGCCGTTATAGCCCTTCATCCCGGCCATCGCGATGTGCTTGTAGCCGGAGCGTTCGAACGCCTCGCGCGGGAAATGCTCGTCGGGGGACTTTGTCTCCTGGAGACAGATCACGTCCGGGTGCAGCCAAGTGGCCACCCGTTCGATGAGATCGCGCCGGAGACGGACCGAATTGATGTTCCAGGTGACGATACGCATGAGATTTGCGGGACGCGGTTCTTGATCAGTCCTGTTTCATACCGCGCGCATGCGACAGAAGGAAACTGTAATCGGCGGCGAACGGCTCGTCGAAACTTTCCGCCGTGCGCGCCATACTGTGGCAGCTCAGACAGCTGATGTCCTGGTCATAGCGTTGCAGATAGGTTTCAAGAACCGGGTTGAGTAGCCTGTCCGTGCTGGGCGATCCCATCGGCAGTGGCACAGATTGCGGCGGTGGCGGCAACTGTTCGGGCACCTGCGGCCATTGGACGTCGATCAATTCGTAATATTGCCACGGCACACCCGGCGCGACGCTCGCGATCAGGCTTTGCATGGCGGCATTGACCTGAGCGGCCGCATGCGGGATCGGCCGCACCTGCATGACCTGTGTCGGATCCGGTTCGTCGGTGATGGTGTTGGGCGGACATTTCGCGCGCGAACACCGCGCGTTGAAGAACGAATAGTGCCGCGCCGTGCCGGTGTCGCTGACCAGCGGCGCATTGTCGATCTGCGCGAAGGTGGCCCACACCGCCTGACGGAGCGGCGACACATGCTGGACGACATGCATTCCGACAAGGCCCGCGAGCGCCGGCCGCTGCGGATTGCCGACCAGAACCTCGGCCGTATGGAAACGCTTGGCATCGTCATGGGGACCGAGAATTTTCCAGGCGGCTTTGACCTCGATCGCGCCGAGATCGCCATAGGCCGTCACGCCCATCGGCAATTCGATCCCGTGCTGCCGCGCGAAGGCGCTTTGGCTGTTGGTGTTATAGAGCTTGTTGAGGACGATGTAGTTGTACTCGTCCCGGTCCATCAGCATGTCGTAATAGACGGCCTGACCGTTCTGGTCGATCTGGTTGCCGCCATCGGTCTGGTTGGCGTCGTCCAGGATCGTTTTCCGCAACTCGTCACGGTGATTGGGCGAGTTGGGATTGCCCGCGTCCGACATCGCATTCGATACTTTCGACCGCTGGCTCAGCAGGTGGACGACGCCGTTGTTCACCAGAGACTGGAGGGAGGCCGTGAACCGGTCGGCGATCGACGCATCCCATGGACCGGGCTTCTCGCCATTGCGCAGGAAGACTTCGTTGACGGTCTTGAAGGACTCCCAGACCACGGGCGTCGAAGCCCCGAAGGCCTGCTTCGTGTCGGGCGTGCCGCGCCGGCCGGTCTGCGCGGGCCAGTTCAAATAGATGAAGGTCTGCCACATCAGGCAGTCATAGGCCGCGTCGCTTTCCTGCCCGGGGCGCGTCGTCTGGATGATGGGCGCGACTGCCGGCGCCGACAGGAATGTGCCGGGACAGACCGGCCCATCCGCAAGCGCCGCGCCCGTAGGAACGAGAAGGCCGGCAAGGACCGTGATGACAAAAGCTTTTGATGCCACAAGACCTGTCCCGGGAACCTCGAGCCTCACACCACCTTGAACCTATGCGAACCGACACCCGCGACCTTCACCTCGACGGTGTTGCCGCGCACGACGGGGCCGACGCCCTCCGGCGTACCGGTGAAAATGAGATCGCCGGCCGCCAGGGCGACATAGGTCGAGAGCGTTTCGATGATCTCGGGGATCGACCAGACCATGTCGGCCAAATCGCCTTTCTGTTTCTCGACGCCATCGATCGAAAGCGTGATCGATCCTTTGTCGGGATGGCCGATCGCCTTGGCCGGGTGGATCATCCCGGTCGGGCCGCCGAAATCGAAACCCTTGGCCATGTCCCAGGGGCGGCCTTCCTTGCGCAGCGCCGCCTGAAGATCGCGCCGCGTGAGGTCGCAGCCGCAGGCATAGCCGAAGATATGACTGAGTGCATCCTTCGCCGCGATCGAACTGCCGCTGCCGCCGATGGCGACGACGAGCTCGCCTTCGTGATGCAGATCCTTCGTGATGGTCGGATAGGGCACCGTGGCGGCACTCGTCACGGCATCGGCGGGCTTGGTGAAGAAGAACGGGGGCTCGCGGTTTGGGTCGCCGCCCATCTCGCGCGCATGGGCGGCGTAATTGCGGCCGACGCAGAAGACGCGGCGGATGGCGAACAGACCACCGCCCGCGACGTCGAGCGTCGCCGGCTTCGGCGGCGGAACCAAAAAATCGGCCATCAGTTTCTCCCCACTCGGCGTTTCGATTGATGGAACGTCACTATAGGGCGCGGCTTCACGAGCGGGAAGCGAGGCGGACAAGGAAAGGGCGCTCGGTCAGGGGGGTAACCGAGCGCCCGCTCCTTGCGGAGACTGCGGAGTGAAGCAGGGGATACTTCATCCGCGGGACCGGACCATTGCGGTCGACGGCCCCTGCTGTTCTCTTATTTGGGTGCGTGTATGCACTTGCTCAAGACCCGCTCATGGCAGGTCTGCGCTCACGTCATACACGCCGTTCGCGCGTCTACCGCAGCGCATAACCCGGACATTCCAAGGCTTAGCGGTGCTTCAGTGAACGGGCTTGGTGCCGGGTGCCGGACGCGGGTCGTGGAAGACGAACAATTCGCTGTCGAGCGAGAGGCCGGTCTGTGCGTCGTAGAGTGTCACCTGCGTGACCTGCCCCTGCGCATCGACCACCTGCCATTGGCGCAACTGGAACGGTTTTTCGGTGAAGACCAGCGTGATCTTGCCTTGGCTTGGATCGCCGCGCTTGATCACCGTGAGCCGCGCCGTACCGGGCTGATGGCCGACAGCCGTGGTTTCGAGCTGATCGCCGTTCAGATCGACATGCGGCTGTACCAATACGCCCGCCAATGTCTGATCGATGCCGACATAGCTCACCTGCTGTAGCTTCTTGTCGTAATAGACGAGCGTGTCGTCTTTCGCCACGACCAGGATCGGCGAGGGCGGATCGTATTCCAGGCGCAGCTTGCCCGGGCGGTCGAGATAGAGCGTGCCTTCCGCCTGGTCGCCATTGGCACTGTTCTGGACGAAATGCGCCTTCAGGGTATGGACCTGATCGAGATAGGCGTTGGCCTCCTTCACGACCGCCTGATCGTCGGCGGAGAGCGGCGCGGCGAAAGCCGGCGCCGTGGTGGAGGCGAGAGCCAGGACAGCAAAAGCAATGAGGGAGCGACGCATCGTCATAGCCGGTATTTGAGGGGAGAGAGGCCCAGAGTCCAGCCCAATCTGGGCGGAATTGTGGATGTGATTTTCTAACCTTCCAGCGATATTGGGAACCACCGCCCCTCACCCCTGCCCCTCTCCCGCGTGCGGGAGAGGGAGGGACCCGCGACAGCGGGAGGGTGAGGGACCTCTCCGCGGCCCGAGTCTACCCCCCGTGGTGGCTGACCAGGACTTCGCGCTTGCCCATGTGGTTGGCGCGACTGACCACGCCTTCGGCTTCCATTTTCTCGATGATGCGCGCGGCGCGGTTGTAGCCGATCTGAAGATGGCGCTGGATGAAGCTGGTGCTGGCCTTGCCCTCGCGCGCCACCAGAGCCACGGCCTGGTCGTAGAATTCGTCGGCCTCGCCGCTGCTGTTGCCCATGCCGGGGGCAGCTTCGTCCTGCACCTCGGCCACGCCTTCGATATAGGCGGGCAGGCCCTGGGCGCGGAGATGGTTGGTTACCGCCTCGACCTCGCGATCGGAGACGAAGGGGCCGTGGACACGGGTGATACGGCCGCCGGCCGCCATATAGAGCATGTCGCCCTGGCCGAGGAGTTGCTCGGCGCCCTGCTCGCCCAGAATCGTGCGGCTGTCGATCTTGCTGGTGACCTGGAAGCTGATGCGGGTCGGGAAGTTGGCCTTGATCGTGCCGGTGATGACGTCGACCGACGGGCGCTGCGTGGCCATGATCACATGGATACCCGCGGCACGCGCCATCTGTGCGAGGCGCTGGATCGAGGCTTCGATGTCCTTGCCCGCCACCAGCATCAGGTCGGCCATTTCGTCGACCACCACCACGATGAAAGGCAAAGCTTTTAGAGCAAGCTCCTGTTCCTCGTAGATCGGCCGGCCCGTCTCTTCGTCGAAGCCGGTCTGCACGGTGCGGGTCAGCTTCTCGCCCTTCTGCCGCGCCTCGGCCAGACGCTGGTTGTAGCCGGTGATGTTGCGCACGCCGAGCTGGCTCATCGCGCGGTAGCGGTCTTCCATCTCGCGCACGGTCCACTTCAACGCCGCCACCGCGCGCGGCGGCTCGGTGACGACAGGCGTCAGCAGATGGGGGATGTTGTCGTAGACCGAGAGCTCGAGCATCTTCGGATCGATCAGCACGAGGCGGCACTCATCGGGCGTGAGACGATAGAGCAGCGACAGGATCATCGTATTGATTGCCACCGACTTGCCCGAGCCGGTGGTGCCC